>CAIWTR010000487.1 GCA_903915615.1 uncultured Armatimonadota bacterium | reverse complement strand
CGCACAAGAGAAGCGTTTTCAAACGGGACTGTATAAGCATGCAGTTGACCTGATATTTCCACTGGGAAACAGTTGATGTGCGATTATATCGGTATGGCACATCCGGTCAATACAAATGTCAGCGTAATTAACGACACGTGGCCGGCTCGAAAAATCAAGCCGGCCACATAGCCTACGGAAACGAGAAAACCTAGTAGCGGTAGGTTTCGGTCTTGTAAGGACCCTGTTGTTCAACACCGATATACGCTGCCTGCTCTGGGGAAAGCTCAGTCAACATCGCGCCAAGCTTCGACAGCTGAAGGCGGGCAACCTTCTCATCGAGGTGCTTTGGTAAGACATAGACCTGACCAACCTCGTAGGTGTCAGGATGTTGCCACAGCTCAATCTGTGCAAGGACCTGGTTCGCAAACGATGAGCTCATCACGTACGAAGGATGCCCGGTTCCACAACCGAGGTTTACGAGACGGCCCTTTGCAAGAAGAATGATTCGCTTACCATCTGGCCAGATCACGTGATCGACCTGTGGCTTGATCTCATCCCACTCGAGCTCTGCAAGTCCAGCCACGTCAATTTCATTGTCAAAGTGGCCAATGTTACAGACGATAGCTTGATCCTTCATCTTATCCATCACTGCACGGGTAATGATGTCCTTGTTACCCGTTGCGGTTACGAAAATGTCTGCCTTGTCTGCAGCATAGTCCATGGTAACAACTCGGTAGCCTTCCATGGCTGCCTGCAGTGCACAGATTGGGTCGATTTCGGTAATCCATACCTGAGCCGAAAGCGCACGCAGTGCCTGTGCGGAGCCCTTTCCGACATCACCGTAACCAGCAACCAGCGCGACCTTACCAGCAATCATCACGTCGGTTGCACGCTTGATTCCATCGACCAGCGACTCACGGCAGCCGTACAGGTTGTCGAACTTGCTCTTTGTAACCGAATCGTTGACATTGATAGCACGAAGCATCAATTCATTACTGCGGCTCATTTCATACAAGCGGTGTACGCCAGTTGTCGTTTCTTCCGTAACTCCCTTGACCTCTGCGAGGCGAACGGAATACCAATGCGGATCAACCAGGAGCTTTGCCTTGATCGATGCATACAGAATTTCTTCTTCCTCGGATGTTGGATTGTCCAGCACACTAAGGTCCGTTTCGGCCTTGGTACCAAGGTGCAGAAGCAATGTCGCATCTCCACCGTCATCGAGGATCATGTTAGTGTAACCGCCATCGGTCCACTCAAAGATGCGATGGGTGTAATCCCAGTACTCAACCAGTGTCTCGCCCTTTTTGGCAAACACAGGCGTGCCGCCAGCAGCGATGGCTGCCGCAGCATGATCTTGTGTGGAGTAGATGTTGCAGCTTGCCCAGCGGACTTCTGCGCCAAGCGCTTCCAATGTCTCAATCAGGACTGCGGTCTGAATCGTCATGTGGAGGGAGCCGGTCACACGTGCGCCCTTGAGGGGTTGTGCCGCTGCATACTCAGCACGGATTGCCATCAAACCTGGCATTTCGGTCTCTGCAATCGCAATTTCCTTGCGACCCCATGCAGCCAGACCAAGATCAGTAACCACAAAGTCGGTTGCAATTGTGGATGTCGTTACATCGTTCATATCAGTTGCCTCTCAACAAAGAAAAACCCACCTTGGTGGGTCCAAGGTGAGCGCGGTTCTCTTAGCTGAGCCTGATCCGAATGAAGGATTGCAACGCTCCTCAGCGGTGTAAGTATACCCTGTGGTGAGCAGTTGCTATGCATGCCCCATCCGGAAAAAGTTCTGAATGGGGCATGCCTACGACTATGCCTTGATGCGTTTGAGGAGCGTGACGCGGCCAATTGGCAGCCACTCTCCGACCAAGATGTCTCCGTTAGCGAGGAACTTGGCACCGTGTGGGTGCACAAACTTCCCTGGAAGGAATTCCGTTCGCGCACGGCCACGGCCTGGCAAGTTTGCAATACCAGCACTGTCACCGAGGTGGACAGCAACCTTGTTGTTTTCATCCAAAACGGTAACGACACCCGCAAGATCAGGAATCAGCATATGGCCATCTTGGATATCCGCATGGCAAGGCTGACGCATTCCATCCTTGTCAATTCGGACAAACTTGCCATCCAAAGTGAAGTAATGCAAGCGATTGTTGCCACGATCACAGACCATCACGAGTGGCTCGGATCCACGCGCATCGACCCAGATGCCGTGTGGCTGGCTAAGCTTTCCATTGGCGCTACCACTGCCGCCCCAAGTTCGTACCAAGTCACCCTTGATGTTGAACTGGTGAACCCAGTTTGAACCGTAGCCATCGGCGACGTAAAAGTCACCATTCGGGGCAAACGTAACGTTCGTCGGGATGAACGCGGCGCCGCCCTGATACACACCAGACTCGGTTGGCAGACCCTTTTCCCAGATGACATTGCCATCGAGGTCGGTCTTTACAACTTGACGATGTGCCGTATCGCAGTGGTAAAGATACTCTTTGGAGCCTTCCTTACGAACTTCAATTCCATGGCCACCGCCGGCGAAGCGGGAACCAAAGGTCTTGATGAACTTGCCCTTGCGGTCGAAGACAGCGATTGCATCTTTGCTCTGGCTGTCGGCACCTACGGTATGCGAGATGTAGATATGACCTTTGGTATCCTGACAAACACCCTGTGTGTCGCCCCACTTTACGTTGTTGGGAAGCACCAACCAGTCGTGGATACATTCATACTTATGGCTACCAGAGCCCAATATGATCTTTGGCGTTTTATCAAGTGCATCAGCCGATGTAGCAGATACAATCTCGGCTGCCAAAACGCCGCCAACGGTTAACGATGCATCACGGAGTAGCTTGCGACGCGTCATTGCTGCGCGGAGCTCAGCTTCCTGGGTAATCTGTGTTTCTTCCATAGGTACGATTGTTACACAGGGGCGGCCTGTATTCCTGCCAGTTGAAAATGAATGGAGAGAGACAATAGGGTTGCAGTCTGCCATTCAGAGCGTCGTTGCAACATCCAGCGACTTTTCCACGCGTTGTTCCCAACCATCACGCTGTCAAGCGAACTTCCTGCACGACACGCTGTGCGGACTCAATGGCTCCATGTATCCAAGTATGAGTCAGGGATGCATGTTCACCGGCGAAGAAAATTCGACCTTCCGATGAAATGACATCCCGGTAAAGAGCATCATGCTGACCTGGCGCAAACCAACAGAATGCTCCGGCACTAAGTGGATTTGTATCCCAAGACCAGCTGATGACTTTCTCGACCATGCCCTTCTCGCGCAGCTGCGGATGGACCTTGCTGAGATTTTGTAAAGTCACTTCATGACGTTCATCCGGCGAATACGCAGCCAAGCGCCTCGCAGGTTGTCCCCATGTATACGATGCCAGCATCACGGCCGGCTTTTTCGAAACGCGTGGGTCCCGCGCCGTTGCGTTATCGGATGGGTAGTACGTGATTCCCGTTGGAAGATCTGTCATCGTTCCACCGCCGTAAATGCCATCTTCTGTTTCCCAGAAACGACGGGATGTTCGTGCAAGGACCTTTGTACTCGAATCGTAAATGACTTGTCTTGATGCCCGCATCTTGCCTGCACTGAGACCTGGCAGGAACTCAATTCGGCCCATCACCGATAGCGGAACCGTACAGATCATGCAGTCCCCTACAACCTTTTCCCAGCCATCACCGGATGTATAGAACGCAGTCACCTTGCCAGTTACTGCATTTTGTTCAACACGGGTGACTATGCATCCCATGCGAGGCTTGGAGCGGAGCTGTTTCACAAAGGCCTTCGGTAGCTCACTCATACCACCAACGATTTCATCAAATGGGTTTATCCAAACCTCTTCCAGTTCCTCACGAAGGAGTGTTGTGATTCCTGATTGGAGGGATGTTTCGTAGGCCCACAAACTGGCAAAAAACTCGATGGCATCGGTTGACATTCCGTTTTGACGAAACACCTCTTCCAGCGATAACCGGTCAAGACTGCGCAGTCGGTTTGTCGTGAATGCCACACGGCGTAAGTCAGCGCGCTCATCGTCAGTAAGTGATTCAAGAATGCTCAAAACAGACTGATTCCAGAAATCAAAGGATGACTTAGTCGCATCGTCGCCGGTTAGTTGAAACAGTGCGTTGACATTTGCCTCATCACGGATGCGTATTTTCTTGCCGCGGACGTAATAGTAGGCATCCGGATTCGACTGGACAAACGGGCGCAGCTTTAGGCCAAACTTGTTTACGTAGTGCCTTGTGAGGTGATGGTTTGCTGGAATGCGCATGGCGCCAAGTTCACCATAGAGGCCATCCCCCATTTGTTGCGTTCGCACCCGCCCACCCGCATAACTATCGCTCGCTTCGAGAATGACAACGTCGTATCCCAGCTGCTCAAGTTCATAGGCTGAGCAAAGGCCGGCAATTCCCGCACCAATGATGATGACCCTTTTGCTGGCACCAGACGCGCGTTGTAGGTTGCCGGATGCTAATGCAGTAACGGGGGTCAAGGTTGTGGCAGCGAGCAGCCCACCGTAGAGCGCACCCAGTAAAACCGACCGACGATTAACCAATCCTGGGCCAGTTTTTAGGCCGGCTGTGCCAAGTTTTTCCACGGATGACATTTCCGATTGACATCCAAGTAATCCCTAACATATAGTCGCAACAACACGCTAATAATCAGGAAACCCAGTAAAAATGCCGGGAATTACAACCCAAACAATCAGAAGCATCTTTGGAGACACTTTCATCAAACAGTTGGAATCCTTAGAGCCAACCGTAACCGATGACCGCTGGAAAGCAATCCCGTGGATGACCAACATCATGGCTGCACGGCAACGTTCCGCAAAGGAAAAGCTCCCAATTCTGATGTGGATTATGGTTGGGAATCCGCAGGGATGTACGTGAAACAATGGTCAAAGGGGCCGTCGGTCCTTCTCAGATCCCCGTCTTCAAGCAAGGATAAAAGGTAAGTACATCCCGGTTATTGCAAACACGCAGGACTTACAGTATTACCCATCAAAATCGCATACCTGGTTCATGAATCTTGTGAAGTCCACGATGCTCTTCGGGACTAGCACCCGTAGCGGAAGTGTGCTTAGTGGCGATGTCCCTGGACGGTCGCGCCTGGACCTGAACCGTCAAATGGTCCAGACATCGGATCCACAGGGAATCTATGTTACGGACTCGGCTGGTAGCCCTTTCGGATTTACAAATGACCATGGCTACGATGACATCCGGGACTTCCTAAGTATCGCGGACACAAATGTTCGCTCGACCGGACTCAAGCATGTGTCCGTTCCAGATACCGCTCTGTCGGATATGTTTCACGTTCCGGTTCCAGCGGATGTAACCGTTCTCGAAGTCCTTGAGCGCATCCCGGATGTTCCAGCCGGGTGTTCTCTCTTGAATAAAAGCCTTGGCCGAGACTTTGCGTGGATCTGGATGCACGAGCAGAAGTCTATGTATGCATCGCTGATGACAAAGACCAAAGCAAACATCCCCAAAAGTGTTACGCAGCGTTTTGGGCGGTTTCATTTAGTGGATGGCGTGCGTGGAACGCCTACGCTTTGGGGCAAGTCCGAGGTCAAGCAATGCGAAGGAAGTGTCGCTGTTATTGAACGGTCACCCACTGGCCTTTTAGCGAAACTGCATTGTGACTTTCAAATGAGCACACGGGATGGAAAGCGGCGATACCGGGGAAAGCTTGATGGCTTGCTTCTGTTCGATACCAGCACACAGCTTTTGCTTGATGCAAGGTGCTTAGCGCAGGGGTTGCACTTTGGCAATGGTATTTACACGCCGAATGCGCCTAAAGGCGATTATCGACTGCTTACGCGGATCCAGATGTCAAGAGGAGAAACAGGTAGGATTGTCCCTCCGGAAAAGGTTGCAACGGATGGCAATATAAGGGAATACAAACATCCAGTTTAAGCCTGCCCGATGTCAGCTTTCGGTCGAGAACATCGAACTCCAATCAAAAACGAATTAATTCTTCCTGACCTGTCACGTTTGCTGGGTTACAAGCGATGAATCCAATAAGGAGATTCATCATGACAGATTTAGCATTTACTCGGCATTCGGCAAGTAGGTCAGCTCAGCGCAGTATTCGGGAGCGTGACATCCGAATGGCAGTTCAATATGGGTATCGCCATTATGAAGGCGATGATGTCGTTTGCTTTCTTGGCAACCGGTGGATACCGGATTGGGTTGATGTCAGAGAGCGAGCAAGGTTGAATGGAACGGTTGTTGTCTTGCGGGACCGTACCGCCATCACATGTTTCAAAAATGTGGACTACCATGCTAGGTTGAAGAAGCGTCCCGTTCGAGGCCGCTCACAACATCGCCAGCGGGTTGCAGACAATCAAGAGAGGCAAGCATATGCAGCTGGTTGAACTTCGTGATGGACAGGCATTCAGCGGAATCTATGCCTTAAAGACTGCAACACACTATCCGGATGGTGACAGTCCACGGCTTGCCTTGACCCTTGGTGATAGTTCTGGCTCTCGAAAGGCTGTGATTTGGAAGCCTCAGCCTAGAGTCGTCCAAGCATTGCACGTCGCAGAGGCTGTGAAGGTTACCGGTCGTGTGAATCCACCAGGACGCTATGCCGGTGAGCTGACGGTTGAACAAATCGAGACTGTCGACGTTACACCAGAGATCCTGGATGCTTTGCTGCCATCGTTCCCAGTCACTCACGATGCTGATGTTGAAAAGTTCGATGCATTGATCGAAACCGTCGTCCACCCTCTGTGCAAAAAGCTGTTGCATACATTGCTGCATGGTTCGAAGCGTTCGCTGTTCCTAAATGCTGTTGCTGCACGAGAAGTCCATCATGCATACCGGGGTGGACTGCTTCAGCACACCTTGGAAGTTGCTGACATTTGTGACGCATGCTGTAAACGTTTCCCACGTCTTAACCGCGATTTACTGATCACGGGAGCGTTGCTGCATGATTTTGCCAAGCTGGATGAAATGACACACGGCCTTCGTGCAGGTGAATACACGGATAACGGGATGTTAATAGGCCATGTAGCATATGGGGCTGCCCGCATTATCCACTTGACGCTTGACTGGCCAGAGTCGATGCGAAACCACCTCGCCCACTTGATTCTCAGTCATCATGAGCGTCCAGAACACGGAGCCGCTAAGGTGCCAGCGACGCCGGAAGCCGTGGTTCTAGCCCACGCGGATGCAATCAGCGCGCACATTGCGATTGGTTTCAGGGCCGTTGACTCAGCCCCTCCAGGAAGCAGCAGCTATCCCTTGGTAGGTCGCTTCTGGTCAACAACGCGCCCTGAGTAGAGCATTTGAATGTCTGTGCCCCTTAGATGCACCATTAGTTACCTTGTGTGGTTGACGGGGCACATCGACAACTAACATCCAAACGAAGTCCCACTTGGGTCTACTCCCTACCGTTGGTTCTTCATTATGAATGCTAGATGTACAGCGGACATCAACATCCACTTGATGCGCATAAACGGTTGGCATCGGCAGATATTGCAACCAAGCCAGTCGGTCAATGGCAGGAATTATCCTTGGCATCCCGTAACATGACGCTAGCACAATCGGGCCTAGGTGCCCCTTTGGAGCCCAACGCGTAACGAGGCATTCATGAGCAAAGTTGTTCAGATTTTATCGGCAATGGTTGCCGCTGGGGGAATCCTAACGATGACGGCAGGATCGGCAATGGCACAGGTACCTGGTGTCAAGAAGTCTGTTTTTGGTAAGTTGAAATCCGGAGCAGTCGTCCACAAGTTTGTGTTGACGAACGGCAAGATTACTGCTGACATTATGACCCTTGGTGCAACGCTGACTGGAGTTCATGCTCCTGACCGCAACGGCAACATCGCGGATGTCTGTCTGGGTTTTGACAACGTGGCTGGTTACGAAGCTGGGCACCCCTACTTTGGTAGTACGGTCGGCCGGGTTGCCAACCGTATCGGCAAAGGAAAGTTCAAGTTGGATGGTGCAAGCTACCAACTGGCAACAAACAATGGACCAAACCATTTGCATGGCGGCGTCAAGGGATGGGACAAGGTTATTTGGCAGGCAGAGGTTGTCAAGAATAATGCTGGCCCAAGTGTTCGGTTCCGTTACACCAGCAAAGATGGCGAAGAAGGCTATCCTGGTCTTTTGAAGGCTGAGATTACGTATACGTTGACTAGCTCCAATGCCGTTCGTATGGAATACCGTGCGACCACGACAAAGGCAACGCCGATTAACATGACGAACCACGCCTACTTCAACTTAGCTGGTCAGGGCACAATCCTAAACCATAGCGTTCATCTGAATGCATCTAAGTACACACCAGCCGATGCGACATTGCTACCTACTGGCAAAATCGTAACAGTGGCAGGTACTCCGTACGACTTTACAACGATGCACGCAATCGGTGACAACATCGCCCAGACGGATGGCGAGCCAAATGGCTATGATCTGAACTACGTTGTTGATGGAAAGCCAAACGCATTCCGTAAAGCAGCAACTGTTTCGGAACCAAATAGCGGGCGCGTCCTTGAAGTTTGGTCGGATGAGCCAGGTATTCAGTTTTACTCTGGCAACTTCCTCGATGGAACCCTCAAGGGTAAGTCGGGTCAAGTGTACGAGCGCAATTATGGATTCTGCTTGGAATCACAGCATTATCCAAACTCGATCAACACGCCATCGTTCCCTTCCACTGTACTGCGGCCCGGTCAGACCTATCGTCAAAAGACTGAGTATCGTTTTCTCGTTGGAAAGTAGTTCTCAATAACAGAACAGCGCCGATGTCCATTCGACATTCGGCGCTGTTTTTTTGTAACTCTTCGCTCTACCAAGCCCTAAAGTTCACTTGTTTCAAGACTAAGTACAAAACGATAGTGGTGTCGAAAACCGTTACCTAAGTGCGGCCTTAATGGCATCCAACCTGTCGCGCAGCTCAATAGGAACCGTTTCACCAAGCGATGTGAAATACGCTGCAATCGCATCCACTTCAATCATCCATGCAGCCTTGTCGACACTTGTAAGGAGTTCAATAGCTGCCTCTGAGATGTCAACATCCTTGAGGGTAAGGTCATTCCGCAATGGCAGGTTTCCAACAGGCGTCGTATCGACATCCACTGAGCCACTCACGCGTTCCGAAATCCACTTGATCACATGGATGTTTGCACCGAATCCTGGCCAGATGTACTTTCCAGATTCATCCTGCCTGAACCAGTTGACAGAGAACACCTTAGGCAGAACGGGAACGCCTTCGCTCATTGTCAGCCAGTGTCCAAAATAGTCACAGATGTTGTAGCCACAGAACGGCAGCATCGCCATTGGGTCACGGCGTAGTACTCCAACAGCACCGGTCGCTGCAGCAGTCGTTTGCGATGCCATACTTGCGCCGTAGAGGACACCTTGCGTCCAATCCTGAGCTTCCATCACCAATGGGATGGTTGTCGGCCGCCGCCCTCCGAAGAGAATCGCATCTATCCGAACTCCTTCTGGATTGTTCCAGCTGTCGGAAAGTGTTGCGCAGTTTGTCAGTGGGCTGGTGAAGCGGCTGTTTGGATGAGCCAGCGGGCCAGCTCCATCGCCAACCGTGCGAGATCTCCCTTGCCAGTCCAGAACGGATGTGTCGACATCAAGTGGCATCATCCCTTCCCACCAAGGGTTACCATCGGATGTCACAGCAACATTGGTGAATACAGTGTCGCGTTCGGTCATTGAGAGAGCAACGGGATTTGTCTTTTCACTGGTTCCCGGAGCAACACCGAAAAAACCAAATTCAGGATTGACAGCGTAAAGGCCATCTTTTCCCGGACGCATCCACGCGATGTCATCGCCCAAAACACGAATATCCCAGCCATCGAGGGACGACTGAAGCATCGCCAAGTTTGTCTTGCCGCACGCCGACGGAAAAGCTGCGGCAATGTGCTGGCGCTCACCGGCAGGTGTCGTCAGCTCGATGATTAGCATGTGTTCTGCTAACCAACCGTTGTCACGAGCCATCACGGATGCCAAGCGCAAAGAGTGACACTTCTTTCCAAGGAGTGCATTCCCGCCGTAGTTCGACCCAAAGGACCAGATTTCACGGGTTTCAGGAAAATGACACACCCATCGGTTATCTGGATCGAGTTCGCCAGTACAGTGCATCCCCCTGACAACTTCACGTGGATCAGCCACCATCAACGCATCGAGTACATCAGGTCCCACGCGGGTCATCATGGACATCGACAATGCAACGTACGGTGAATCGGTAATCTCTATGCCGAACTGTGTGAATACACCACCCAGTGGTGCCATCGCATAGGGAATAACATACATCGTTCGCCCGATAAAGCTTCCAGCGAACAACCCATTAAGGGTTTCTCTTGCGACCTGCGGATCCAGCCAGTGATTCGTCGGCCCGGCATCACGTTCGTGCAGTGAGCATATGAACGTACGATGTTCCATGCGAGCGACATCTGTTGAGTCACTTCGATGGAGCCAGCGCTCATTACCACTGAGGGGTTCAAGGAGGCCAACCTCAATCATCCGGGTCTTGAGGACAAGCAGCTGTTCCGGTGAAGCGATAAAAACTTCTGTATTGTCAGGTTGACAATGTGTGATGATTTCCTGCAACCAGCGATCTAAAGGCTCTACCCCAAGCATTGCACAGACCCTCCGTAAAGGTGCCACAAGTTAGGACAGTCTACATTTATAGTGCAGTCCCACAATCCATTGATACCCCATATTTGGCACTGCTGGTTCCAAAGATCGCAGATGATATCAGTTAATGTTACCCGTTGGCTTTTTGTTGGTGGAGCGGTCTGAGATGCGTAATTCCAACTTAATCAGACCTTTATCCGACTTTGTCCCGCTACATGAGCATCCATCACAGCTGGATGTCTTTGTGAAGAGTTTGTAAACACGAATTGCAATCGTGTAGCATGCCCAAGCGACGAATGTGTAGGCAAGGATGTCCGTAATCACGCATTCACCGCCATTACGATTGTTCGTACAATAAATGCAGCAACCCAAGCCAGCATTAAATACGAAACCGATTGTAGCAATGGCCATTTCCAGCCATTAGTCTCGCGACGCATGACAGCAAACGTACTCATACATTGCTGTGCGAACGCGAAAAATGCGAGGAGTGCCGCCCCTGTCCCGATATCGTAGGCAGGATTTCCAGTGATGGGATTCTTTTCGGCACGCATCCGGGCTCCGACAGCAACGCCCAGGTGGTCGTCATCATCACTGGATTCAACATTGTAAATGGCACCCATCGCCGCAACAAAGACTTCACGTGCCGCGACACTTGCCAACAAACCGATTCCGATTTTCCAGTCCATCCCAAGTGGCTTCAGGACTGGCTCAACAAGCGTCCCGACGCGGCCTGCATAGGTTGAGCGTTCGTATTCCTTGGGTGACTTGCCCTCAATCTTCGGGTGGCTACTGAGAAACCAAAGCGCGATCGAGATTGCGAGAATCATCGTTCCAGCCCGCTTGATAAACAGCCATGCCTGATCGATTGACTCGCGCATAATGCGCCCGATGCGAGGAAATTTGTAAGCAGGAAGCTCGAGCATAAATGTACTCGGAGCTGCCTTCATCGCTGTCCGCGACAGTATTGCAGCAACCGCAAACGACATCGCAATACCCGAAATGAACAGCCCGACCATGCATAAAGCACGTCCATCGAGAGATGCAACGCCGATGTTCACACGCCAAGTTGCTGGAATAAACGCAGCGATCAGCATCGTGTAGACAGGGATACGTGCCGTACATGGAATTAGCGGGATAACGAACATCGTGACCAAACGTTCCCGCCCGGACTCGATGGTCCTGGTGGCCATGATTCCCGGTACGGCGCAGGCAAAGCTTGAAAGCATCGGAATGAATGATTTCCCATGCAAGCCGACGCGGTACATAAAGCGGTCAAGAAGAAATGCGCCTCTGGCAAGGTAGCCAGAGTCCTCAAGTAATCCGAGGAGAAAAAGAAGTGTCAGGATTTGAGGGAGGAAGACAACTGTGTTTCCAACTCCCCCAATGACACCCGCAATAAGGAGATCACGCAGCTCGCCAGCGGGCATCGATGACAGGACTAGCGCTCCCAGAGAGTCAATCCCGGACTTTATCCACTCTGCAGGAATCTGAGCCCACGTAAAAATGGCATGAAAGACGAGTGTGATAATCGCGAGGAATACGATGTAGCCGCCCACTTTATGGAGGGCGATCTGGTCGATGCGTTCTGAAAACGATGTTGCAGCTGCAGTTGTTCGAATGACCGACCGTGCAGAGATACGTCCGATACCAATGTAGCGATCATCGGCGATGGCGGTGCTGGGGTCGATGTCCAGAGCACAGAGCTTGGCCCGACCACTTTCAATCAGTTCAGAATCGATGCCGGTCAACCACTTACTTGGAGTTTCTCGAACCAGCTGTGTCGAAATCAACACTGGGCTGATGTCTGGAGAGAATGCACAGATTTCAGAGATCGTGGATGTGATTTCTGGTGAGTACCCAGCATAGACAGGCGAGATGTTGATTCCAAAGCCCTGATCTTGTAAACGGCTTACAAGCGTCTGTAAACCTGCTCCCTTTGGTGCATCGGTTGACACCACCGGGACTCCCAGCTCCGTCGATAATTTACGTTCGTCTATTCGCAGCCCACGCCGTGCCGCAGCATCGGTCATTGTGAGAACGACGAGCATCGGGATGCCGAGCTCGACGAGCTGCGTCGTCAGGAAAAGGTTTCGCTCAAGGTTGCTGGCATCCACCACATTGACAATAAAGTTTGGCGGAACGTCATCGATTCCGAAGAGCAGCTTGATTGCGACGTCTTCATCAGGAGAATGCGGTGTTAATGAGTAAACACCGGGCAGATCGATAATATCGATTTCACTGCTATCACCACCGCGCAATGCACCGGATTTTACATCTACGGTTACACCGGGGTAGTTGCCCACCTTGTGGCGCAGACCAGTGAGCGCATTGAAAAGCGTTGTTTTACCGGCATTCGGGTTTCCAACCAGCGCTATACGCGTCATCAAGTGCAACTAATCTTCAACAGCCCTGACAGTGATTCCGCTGGCTTCCTCGACACGAAGCGAGACCCGATACGAACGGAGACGGACTTCGATCGGACCACCAAAGGCAGATTTTCGTGCAACTTCTACTTCACAGCCGCGGCTGAAACCAAGCTCGGCCAGACGACATCGGTTTGGACCTGTTACGGAACAAACTTCGCCTTTCGTCCCATTGGCAAGACAGTCCAGTGTGCACTCACAGTGTGGAGCTGGTTGATCAACCTTATTGAAATCACTCACTACGTTGTGCACTCTCTTCCTCCACTATCCTACCAAGGCCGATACCCCACGGTCAATATCTCCGACCAAATGAGTCGGTGATATTATGTCCAGCTCTATCTAAACAATTTCCATGCCAATTCAGTATGATATGCAAACAGGAGGCTGGATTTATGCACACTGCCATTGTTGTCTCTACTATATTGTCTCTGGTTGGCTCGCCCGTTCACCAACAGACCGCTTCAAACTCGGTGCCACCGATGCGCCTAACTGCGATTTCACTCCGTGAGATTTCGGCGAGGCTTACGAAATCGACAGGAATAACTGTCATTGCTGACCGAAAGGTCGCGCAGAAGACCATGGATTTCGTAACCCAGGGTGGCGTATTGGATCAGGTTGTTCGGTCAGATAACAATAAGCTGCCGAAAGATGTATCCCTTCGCACATTGTTGCTTCCCGCACCGCGTAAAGGTGCGGCCTATGACCCAGATGCGCTGGTTTCACATATCGCATCTCTGGATGGCTTGACCGCGTCCATTAACGATGCCCCTGCCAAACCGGACGAAATCCTGTACCTAGGCAAAGTCATCACCCGTGAGCGTGCAACGCAGCTAAGCGCCCAGACAGACCTTCGCTTTGTGTATGTCTTTGTGAGCTCGAAGAGCGATACGTTGAGCCAGCTGAGTGAAATGCAAATGGATATGCTAAAGCGCTTCATGGCGCTTTCTCCGGAGCAGCAATCAGCAATGGTTGATCAGCAATGGGACATGATGATGAACATGGATCCAGCAACGCGTAAAGGTTTCCTGCAGCAGGCGATACAGTCGAGCATGGGTGTGATGCAGAAAATGCAGCAAATGCCCCCGGCTCAGCGCCAGCAGTTCATGGATGAGATCCGTAGCGCACTCCCACCTGGCTTAGGTGGACCTGGTTTGCCTCCAGCGCCTTAGCAAAGAAATCTGATGATAAACCTTGTCGACATGGTCACTCACTCAGCGGTGTTGACATCCGTTGTGATTGTCGTGGCGATTGTCATGTTTGTCATCGAAGCCTTTTCACCGCATACATTCGGCTTGGTCGGCTTGCTCGGTGTTTGTGTGCTTGGTGCCCTGTTGTATGCCTATCAGGCTGCTGGGATTGGCTATTGGTTTGGTCCCTTGCTGATGATCATCGGCGTTGGGTTTGTCCTAGCAGAGACCATGGGAGTTCACTTTCATGGTCTCCTTATGATGGTCGGAGCCATTGGCATTGGTGCCGGGATTTTCTATGCACTCGGAGCGGGCGCAAATGCTGGCATCGCATCGACCGCCGGGATCATCTCCAGCTTTTGTGCCCTCTTCTACACATTCCAAGCCCTCCCACTGTCGAGCTTTTGGCTGAAATCAGGATCGGGTCATGTGCTGCAGGTTCAATCATCAGGCTTGCTAGACAACATAGATATCGGCAGCGTCTGCATCGCTTCAAGTGACCTAAGGCCATGCGGTATGGTGATGATAGGTGAACATCGTATACCCGCTCGGTCCATGAGTGGATTCGTGCGTACTGGTACGTGTGTTTACATCAGCGAAGTGCGGAAACATGATGTTCTTGTGACAGTCGATCGGATTTGAGGAAAATAGATATGTGGATGATAGCTCCGGCCATCGGATTTCTGGTGCTGATCGTATTCCTTCAGTTTTTCCCGATAGGACTCTGGATCACTGCGCTAGCATCTGGTGTCCCTGGCGTGACACCCTTCGTCCTGATTGGAATGAAGCTGCGTAAGGTACCCCAGGACAAAATCGTATTGCCGTTGATTGCAGGTGTGAAGGCTGGATTAGACCTGTCGGTCAATCAGCTTGAGACGCACTTCATGGCACGCGGAAATGTGGAAACGGTTGTCATGGCGATGATTTCTGCCCAGCGGGCCAAAATCGACCTGACGTTTGAGCAGGCTTCTGCGATTGACCTTGCCGGAAGAAATCCCCTTGAGGCCGTGCAAATGTCGGTTATTCCAAGGGTTCTTGAGACTCCTGTCGTGGCTGGTGTTTCACAGGATGGCGTCGAGCTGAAAGCATTCGCCCGCGTAACGGTACGAGCGAATATCAAGGGGTTTGTCGGTGGTGCCGGTGAGGCAACCGTCCTCGCACGCGTCGGCGAAGGCATCGTTACAACGATTGGCTCATCGGCGACGCACAAAGTCGTCCTTGAAAATCCCGATGAGATCAGCCGCTTGGTTCTTGGAAAAGGCCTTGATGCTGGGACAGCGTTTGAGATTTTGTCCGTTGACATCGCCGATGTAGATGTCGGAGACAACATTGGCGCACGATTGCGCACGGCTCAAGCCGAAGCTGATAAACAGATCGCTCAGGCAAAAGCGGAGGAACGTCGTGTGATGGCTGTCGCCCGTGAGCAGGAGATGAAAGCTTACGTCCAGGAAATGCGGGCTAAGGTTGTTGAAGCAGAAGCCGCCGTTCCACTTGCAATCGCCGATGCCCTTCGTTCAGGAAAGCTCGGAGCGATGGACTACTTCAGCTTGCGGAACCTCCAAGCAGATACTGAGATGCGTCAGGGCTTTGGCAAAATGGCTGATCCAAATGACACTGAGGGCGAATTTTCGCACACGAGTTCTTAATGACAAAGCCTGATCATCACAAACATCCAGCAAATGTGCTTCCGGCAAAGCCACGGAGTGAACGTGTCAGTGCCACGGAACGGCAGGTCAGGTCGTCAGGTGTATTCCTGCGAAACCGGCAGGATTTCATACGCGCTTTTATGATGCATGAGATTCTCGCCGAACCAAAATGCAAGCAAAGTTCATCCAGAAAACAATTTTGAAGGAAATATGTCCTTCGGAAACGAAATAACCAACGTGAACACGCGCATTGATACGCTTTCCGCTGGCATTTTGAGGATGCGATTGGTAGATGGCGAGTTGCGAACCATCCGTATGGGTGGTGTGGACCTCATCCGCCGATTATATTTCTGTGTCCGAACCCGTACGTGGGACACAGTTAATCCTAAATTTACAGCCTATGAAGTACACACGACTCGTGAGTCGTTCAGGGTAAAGTTTGAAGCCGTCTGCGAGCGCCCCGTTGGGGGAGGTTTCGAGACGGATGCACACTTTAAGTGGAATGCAATGATTGAGGGAGGTCCCGACGGCAAGGTTACCTTTACCGTCGAGGGCGAAGCTACGGCAGACTTTCAATCCAACCGCATCGGGCTTTGTCTCTTGATTGGTACAAATGAGCTCGCGGGCGGGTCATACAAGACATCACTGCTCGATGCACCCGTTCAGGAAAGCCCATTTCCTGCATTGATTGCAACGCCTCTTGTGATCGCTCCAAAGTTTGACACGATTGCATACAGCACGCAGAAAAGTACCCATACCGTCACTGTAAAGGCTGTTGGCGCAACCTTTGAGATGGAGGATCAACGACACTTCGGCGATTCGTCCTTCAAAGCGTATGCCCCACTTCCGTATGAGTATCCCAACATCCCGACAGGCAAGCGCTTCAAGCAAGTCATCACTCTGTCTGTGGCTGGTAAACCACCCGCACGCGCAGCCTTCGTCAATGAGAGCCGCATAACCGTTTCCAGTGTCCGTACCGGCCATATGGTTCCGACGCTTCGTGATTGGCAGGAGGCAACCCCTGCATCACGTAGTTTTATCGACCAAGTCGCAAAACCGGCTGAGCTCGCTGAGCTCGAGACGATTCGTTGGGATTACCGACCGAGTCTGCACTTACACGATAATGAGACGTACTGGGAAAACGCACAGGCTGTTGTTGATCAGGCAACCACGATGCGTCACCACAACAAAACGGCGCAGCTCGTCATCAGTCCATTGGACCTAGATGTGCCTCATCCTCGACCAGGTCGTGACCCACGTACTGTCGATCCGTTCGGTGCAGCATGGCTTGCTGCATTCACTGGCGAGTGCGGTAAGGCCGGAGTTGCGGCTGTGGATGTTCGACTAGGGGAAGGGATGGCTCAGAAAGTGATGTCCATTCTGGCACCACTTGCTGGACAACCATTGCTTGAGACCAATAATCGCTCCACTGGGTTCTTCCCAGACCTGATGAGCTGGGCATGCCGCGGACCCCGCGGTCGCACAGTCGTGGTCATTAATAGAACCAGCCAACCACAAAACGTAACAGTCGCAGGCCTTGCAGGGAATCAAGTGGCCGTGACTCGCTTCAGTGAACAGCTTGGTGCCGATAAAGTTAAACCTAGGACAATACTTCCAATCGCACAAGGAGCAATCCTGTTTGCGATGGACCCTTACGAGGTCTTACTGGTTACCGAAACTAAGTGATATCCAATGGTTTTGTCGGGGTTACCATTACAAATGGTGACCTCCTTTCAGGTGCTGTGACGCACTGTGGCGCTACCTTCATCGGTGTCCAGAATGCGGCTAAGCAGCTCCCCAGTGGTACGAACTCCATATTGTGCATTTCGGGGGACGTTCGGCTAACTGATCTTCATGGGCTTGTTTGTTTATCGCAAGGCATGTACGCCGTATTGCCATCCGAATGCACCATCGAAGCCACAAATGGACTTGCAGTAGCAATTCACTTTCCAGAGGCATATGGTTTCCGTCAGTTTGGTGGACCGCTTGAATCGGTAGGCCGACTTACTTATATCGATGGCTGCACAGACACACTTCTGGTATGCCCACCTCGTCTCGGTGCCCCTTGCCTCAACCATCTTCACATCCCTGCTGGAACGGATCAGTCCTTTCACACACACCCAAGCGACCGACTGGGAGCGATTCTCAGTGGCAACGGCTGGTGCGACACGCCCGATGGCACATTTGAGCTAACTGCAGGTGTGGCCTGGTACATTCCTACCGGCTGTGAGCATCGCTTTCGAACAGGATCATCGCCATTAGATGTCAT
>CAIWTR010000486.1 GCA_903915615.1 uncultured Armatimonadota bacterium | reverse complement strand
CTTTGCGCCTCCTGTGCCCGTTACGTTTACCCAGCAGGGCGATCGCCTAGGGTGGGTTGCCGGCGAAGATGGTAAGCATCACCTGACGCTCTTCATCGAAAATGGACGCATTTTAGACTTCCCGGGACGCACGCTCAAGACGGGCTTACTTGAAATCGGAAAGGTGCACAAAGGCGATTTCAGGATGACGGCAAACCAGAACATCATCGTCGCAGGGGTCGCCCCGGATGACCGAAAGCAAATCGAAGACATCGCGCGCGCGCACGGTCTCTATGGCCGTGAACTTACCGTTCTCCGCGAAAACTCGATGGCGTGTGTGGCGCTTCCTACTTGTGCCCTTGCGATGGCAGAGGCTGAGCGCTACCTCCCGGAGCTCATCACACACTATGAAGCCCTTCAGGTCAAGCACGGCATCGATAAGGATGCCATCGTTGTCCGCATGACAGGCTGTCCAAATGGTTGCGGGCGTCCGTATGTCGCTGAAATCGGCTTTGTCGGCAAAGCACCCGGTCGTTACAACATGCATATTGGTGGCAATGGCCTCGGCACACGTCTGAACACGCTCTACAAGGAAAACATCACGGAAGCGACAATCCTCACGGAAACCGATGCACTGTTCGCACGCTATTCTGCCGAGCGAACCGCAGATGAGCGCTTTGGTGACTTTGTGCACCGTGCCGGAATTGTAGGAGCCTAACAGGTGATTTGCGCAGCGGACCTGTCAACTGGCACAGCCCTCGAGGAAACGAACCGCTTCCTCGCAGGGCTGTCTGCGGATGCACGTGTCGCATGGGCCATTGAACACACACCGGGGCTGCACGTCGTGACGAGCAGCTTTGGTGTTCAGGCCGCAGTTATGCTCCATTTGGTCACTCAAGTAGCCCCTGGGATTCCCGTTGTAGTGGTCGATACAGGCTATCTGTTTCCCGAGACGTATCAGTTTATGGATGCGCTGACATCCAGACTGAACCTGAATCTCGTGGTATGCCGGGCTGAGCTCTCACCTGCGTGGCAGGAAGCCCGCTACGGAAAGCAGTGGGAGCAGGGCATCGATGGCATTAGGGCCTACAACCACCGGAATAAGGTCGCGCCTCTCGATGCCAAATTCAATGCGCTTGGGGTTACAACCTGGTTTACCGGCCTCCGACGAGAGCAGGCGAGCAGTCGTGCTGAGACACCATTCATCGATGTCGCAGCGGGTCGCGTTAAAGTCCAGCCTATTGCCGATTGGACAAAGCAGGATGTTCACCGCTATCTCGAACAACACGAATTGCCATACCACCCGCTGTTTGAGCAGGGCTATGTCAGTATCGGGGATACGCACTCAACCCGTCCGCTGACCCTCGGGATGTCGGAAGAAGAAACGCGCTTTGGCGGGCTTGTCCGTGAATGTGGGCTTCATGTCAAATCTGAAGGTGGTGTCTGACGATGGAGTTTCTGCCACTCTATATCGATGTCATCAAACAGCCCGTCCTCGTCGTTGGCGCGGGTGAGATTGGTCTGCGTAAGACGCGGCTGCTGCTCGAAGCCGGCGCAGCCGTTACTGTGATCGGCGAGGAAGTCGATCCCGGATTTTCGACGCTGCCACAAGCGGGACTCGCAGTTATTGCGCGGGCCTTCGATGTCGCGGACATCCAAGGGGCACGTCTGGTGATCGCGGCAACCGATGACGAAGCGCTCAACGATGTCATTTTCAAAGCCTGTGAGGCAGTGGGCATTTTGGTGAATGCCGTGGATGACCCGGCGCACAGCCGCTTTATCTTCCCCGCGATTATCGACCGCTCACCGATCATCATCAGCATCAGCAGTGGCGGCCACGCTCCCGTCCTCGCCCGCCAGCTGCGCGAAAAACTGGAGGCATGGATACCGGCATCGGTGGCAATCGCTGGCCAGTTTGCGAAAGAAATGCGCCAGCGTGTGAAAAATGCGCTGCCATTTGACCAACGGCGACGGTTTTGGGAGATGTTCTTCACGGGGCCGATTCCGGGTGTTCTCGCTGCGAGGAAGCGCTCCGATGCAGACACGCTCTTTTCGACTCTGCTCGAAGGGGGAACGGATGCAACTGGGGAGGTTTATATCGTAGGTGCGGGCCCGGGGGATCCCGAGCTCCTCACGATCAAGGCGCTGCAGTGTATGCACAAAGCGGATGTCATCGTGCACGATGGCCTTGTCTCCGACGAAATCCTCGCACTTGCCCGCCGGGATGCCGAGCGTATAAGCGTTGCGAAGAGCGCTGGTAAGCACACCCTTCCGCAAGATGAGATCAACAGCTTACTGGTCAAACTCGCTAAAGACGGTCGACGCGTCTGCCGGCTCAAGGGAGGCGATCCGTTCATTTACGGCCGCGGCGGAGAAGAGTGCGAAGCCCTCGCCGCACACGGAATCCGCTTTCAGGTCGTCCCGGGCATCACCGCTGCGGCTGGCTGCTCAGCCTATGCCGGTATCCCGCTGACACACCGCGACTTCGCGCAAACCATCCAGCTGGTAACAGGCCACACCCGCAAGGATGGCCGTGAGCCTGACTGGCAATCACTTGCCGCCAGCCAGCAGACGGTTGTTGTCTATATGGGGCTTGGGACCAGCCCTCTGTACCGTGAACGGCTTATTGCTCATGGAAGATCCGCATCCACTCCGGTTGCGATTATCGAGGATGGCACCCGGCCATCCCAGCGGGTTGTGTCAGGAATATTAGATGAGCTCCCGGACCTGATTGAGCGTAACGGTATCACCAGCCCTGCGCTCGTTGTGATTGGTGAAGTCGCGGCGCTGACTAACCAGTTGCAGTGGTATGGGAGCGGGGTTGCCACAGCTGAATGATGTTTCGAGAGAGCTCGTAAACAAGATCGTTGTTTGGGTTGAGGTTAAAGCAAGGGATGTCTGAAGTGCGTACGCATATACAACAGCTGGAGGCGGAAGCCATTCACATCATGCGGGAGG
>CAIWTR010000485.1 GCA_903915615.1 uncultured Armatimonadota bacterium | reverse complement strand
GGGAGGCGAAGCCTAACCGGGTTGAATGAGCGCGGCGCCCACTGCTTGACATAGGCCATTTGCAGGCCTGTCGTGCTGTCGACTCTGTCTGCCGCTTCCATTAAGGACACAAGGACGACCGCTCGGACATCTGGGGTGAGGTCCATTTGGTCGATGTAATCGCGCATCGCATCCACGCGGGCGCCATTCTCCGGCTGGAAAAAACGGCTCTGCAAGCAATACGTTTCTGTGAAGTAGCCTGGTTTACCGGGGAGGGCATTCAGAATCTCGATGGCAGCGGATGCATCATCAATGACATCCGGTCTGTCCGCCTGCACATAGCAATGCGCCAGTGTGTGGGCATAGGCAAGGAAATCATTCGAATGAATGCGATAGCCCAAGCCCTTGAGGCCATGTCCGACGCGTGCGGTGCCAGAAAACAGGTCTGTGATGCTTTTGACACCACTGAGCGCCTGAATCGTGTCGGTTATCTGCGGTACCAATGTCCGCTTGGACCCGAGGTATTTGATCACCTTAGCTGGCCTGGCTTCCTAAAACAGCTCGGGGATTGGGCGGCCCTTGCCGGCGATCGGCACAGGACGACCCGTCGGCGTATGCAGCGGGTGCGCACGGTCAATCCCAACCTTTGCAAAGATACTCGCCGCATAATCCTCGATGGTGTAGGCATTGCTGCTCGTGATAAATCCGCCATCCCGGTCCGTCGAGCCAACAACCTGACCTCCGGGAACTCCAGCGCCGGCGAAAGCAAACGAGAAAGCATGGGTCCAGTGGTCGCGACCCTGGCGGTCATTGACCTTGGGAGTTCTGCCAAACTCAGTCACGAGACAAACCAGCGTGTCGGCCAGCAATCCGCGCTGATCCAAATCTGCGATCAATGCACTGAATGCCTGGTCGAGCGAACCCATCATCGGCCACGTACCGATACCAAACCGCCCCGAGCCTGCACCGCCATTTGGAATATTTGTATGGCTTGTGGAGTAAATGGCATCGTGGTGATCCCAGTTCATATTGCCGCCGCCATCGTAGGTGACAGCCTTTCCATTGACATGCGAATGAAATGGCTCGCGGCAGTCGACGGTGACATAGCGGACGCCGGACTCAATCAGCTTGCGGCCGAGGAGATAGCTCTGTCCGCGGTGCCCGGTTCCGTAACGCTCGCGCATCGCCGCGGACTCATTGCCTAAATCAAATGCCCCACGTGTTTTCGGGTTCGTCAGCATGTCGGCCGCTTGGTGGACAAGCGAGTCCATCGCTTCGACATCGCGTGGCCGTCCGCCCTGCGTAAACCCAATATCCAGCCGTGACAGGAGGTCCTGGCGGTCTTTGAAGCGGCGCTCATCAATACCCGCGAGCAGGCCTAGGTTTGGAACCTTCCACTTAGGGTCGGCGGGAGAGCCTGTTGTCCTAAATGCGGCATAACCTGGGGGGAGGAAGCCTGGCGCGGACTCGGCAGCCTGCTCGGAGTTGCCGGGGACAAGGATGTTCGCCGGGAGGTAAAGGGCATCGGAGCGTAGCTTTGCCGCAACAATCGACCCGATATCAGGCATGTCCACCGGTCCACCGGGAGCTTCCCCGCTGAAGATGTACTTGGAACCCTTAGGGTGTGAATCACCGATGCCAGCGGTTGGCTGCGTCATACACCGGACAACAGTCAGTTTGTTTGCAACTCTGGCGGTCTTCGAAAGCAGCTCCGTGAATTGCATCCCGGGGACCACGGTTGAAATGGTCTTGAATGGACTCCGATGTTCGCTAGGGGCATCGGGTTTGGGATCCCATGTATCCGTATGGCTGATACCACCCTGTTCAAAGATAACGAGGACGCGCTTGGCCTTGGCGGTCGGATTGGTTTGTGGCGCAGCGAGAACATCGGTGCCCCCGAGTGCAGCAATCGTGCTGCCAAGTCCGATACCGATAAAGTTGCGGCGGGAAACAGGGCGATGGTCGTGCATTGTTAGAAGCCTCCGGCGGTCCCTTATTCTACCGGTAGACGGTTTGCACCTTGGGTGGATTTCCTTGACAGATTATGCCCATCGGGCGAAACTGACCCTATGTCTACACGCAATCTCTTTGACCTCGCCGGCAAGGTCGTACTGGTTACCGGTTCCACAACCGGCTTGGGTAAATCAATGGCGTTTGCCCTCGGCCGTGCGGGTGCCAAAGTGGCGATGAACTATGCGAACAATGATGCCCGTGCAGCAAAGGCATTTGCTGAGTTCCGTGGTGAGGGCCTCGAAGGTGCGCTGTACAAGGCATCAGTGATTGATGAAGGCCAGATCAACCAAATGGTCAGTGACATCGGGCGCGATCTCGGAGGCGTAGATGTCGTTATTGTCAACGCAACCTGCGACCAGCCGCACTTCCCAATTGAGGAGTATTCGGTTGAGTTCTACCAGTCGATGCTTAACTTCTTCCTCATCAGCCCCTTCCTGCTGACGCGTGCGGTTCTGCCACACATGAAGGAACAAAAGTGGGGACGCATCATCAATATCGGCTCCGAAGTCGTCGCGCGTGCCGTTCCGAATTTCGTGCCCTATGTAGCAGCAAAGAGTGGCCAGAATGGCTTTACCCGCTCGATGTCGCAGGAGCTGGCCCCGTGGAACATCACTGTCAACATGATCTCCCCAGGCTGGATTCCGGTTGAGCGGCACGTCGAGGAAGTCGTCACGGATGGTCCTGGCTACCGAGTGCTGATTCCGTTGGACCGCTGGGGCATCCCTGAAGATGTCTCCGGAACTGCGATTTATCTGTCGAGTGATGCATCCTCGTTTGTAACAGGCCAGAACATTCACGTAAACGGCGGGATGACAACGCAAGGCTGTTGATCAAACGAGAATCCATCCTTACCTCGCATTTCCCGGGACGTGTGAGGAAGCGTTCACCTTTTACGCAGAGCTCTTCAGTGGTGTTGTGACTGGTGTGAATCGCTACGGCGAAGGCAGTCCATCCCCAGTCCCGGATGGCTGGGGGGAGAAGGTCATCCACGCTGAGCTCACTGCGGGTGGGATTGTCATTTACGGATCCGACCATGCCCCGGAAATGTTCGAGACGCCGCAGGGATTTTCACTCTCGTGGAATGTCACCGACTTTGATGCTGGCAAGTCTGCATTCGATGCATTAGCAGCAAATGGCGGTTCCATTGTGATGCCATTTAGTGAAGTTCCGTGGAGTGTTGGCTACGGGATAGTCAAAGATCGCTTCGGGATTACGTGGCAAGTCAATGTGGATGGAACGGCGAACTGACCTTCAAAAACATCCAGAAATCAAAAAACACCCCGGACATTACTATCGGGGTGTTTTGCTTATGGGAGGATGATGGGGATCGAACCCACTACCTTCAGAGCCACAATCTGACGCTCTAACCGAATGAGCTACACCCTCCATGAAGCGACAAAGTCTACCATACGCTTCCAAGCGGTATCAAGTGGCAGAAACCGGGAATCTAAATCTATGTCGGAATCTTAAGACGTTTGATCGTCTATTATCGCATAACCATTTTTACTGCCGGCCGGGAACCGTTGCGCAATGGAATTCGTTTGACTTAAGGCTGTGGTGATGCTGTGTATCACTTGATTCGTTGTTATAAAGGAGATGGTGCAGAATGGATGCCTTCCCGGTGATTTGTCTGATAATGCCATTTCTGGTGGCTTTGGGTGGGGAGCCGCAGGTTCCCCGTAAGGAGCTCACGCTTCCGGGTGTTCTTAGCCGTGTTGAGGCTGCGTATCCAAAAGTAAAGGGCATCGCGCAGGAAAGGCAGGTCGCTGCCGGCAAGCTGCGTGAAAAGCAAGGCGCCTTTGACACTACGGTCAGCGTTGGACTGGAGTACCTCAGTTATAACAGTGCGAGCAGCCGTGGGAAAAATGCCGAAGCAAGCATCTCAACCGCAACCGTAGAAATGGCGATGCGCAGTGGCGCCAAGCTTCTCGTCGGCCGGGATGCCAACTCTGGGCTTGTCAAGTCTCCAATTTCGAGTACTGGCTCCGATGGCACTATCTACGCCGGAATAAAACTACCGCTCCTCCGTGGCGCTGGCGTTAACGAAAAGAGCATCGCCGAGCTTCAGGCAAAGCTTGGCCTTCCCCTCGCGGATGCGGCCATCACTCAGGTTATTGTTGCATCCAAGGCTGCCGCAGGTGGAGCCTATTGGGAATGGGTTGCAGCCGGGCGAAAACTGACCGTTGCACGGGATCTGTTGGCACTTGCCGTCTTACGGGCAAAGCAGATTGCACGGGAAGTTGAGCTTGGTGCACAGCCGCCGATTGCTGTTACAGAAGCCGAGCAGGAGGTTCGCCGCCGCGAGGCGGGTCTGAACAAAGCTGACCGGGATGTCCAGAAGGCGTCGATCAAGCTTGCTGGCTACCTTTGGCAGGATGATGGAACACCGCTTCCACCACCAGCTGCTGAGCAACTTCCATCGGAAATGCCAGCTCCTGCCTTTCTGGATGTCGCACGTTTGCAAGTAAGCCGTGAGGGTGCACTCGCCAAGCGGCCGGAAATCCTCGCGATCGCACTGCAGCTTGGTGCTGTTTCCCTAGATGAGCGTCTTGCCCTAAACGATGGCCGGCCAGACCTCAGTCTGGTGCTTCAGCCTGGGCAGGATATGGGCCGCCTTGGGATTGGCGAAACCCTCAAAGCTGGTATCAACTTCAGTGTCCCGTTGGGCCGCTGGGATGCATCCGGTCGCCGGGACACCGCCCGCGCCAAAACCATCAAACTCACCCAAGACCGCGAGCTGACCAAGCGCCAGGTGATGCTCGAAGTCGATGATGCCTGGTCGGCAATCCTTGCGGCGGTTGAACGATTTCACGCAACGGATGCGGAAGTGGCCCTTGCCAAACGACTTGAGGAAGGCGAACGAAAACGCTTCGCGGAAGGCGACTCGACTCTCTTCCTTGTCAACCAGCGCGAACGCGCGACCGCTGAGGCCATTGGCCGCCTCATTGATATCCAACTCGAATACCAGCAGGCACTCCTGGCCCTGGATGCAGCATCGATCGCGCTTTGATGAAACCGTAGGAACCCCACGATGAGCCAACACAACGAAACAACAACTGACCACCACGCTCACCCGACGGCGCTTCAGCGCTTCTTTTACCTGATGCGGCAGGAGCGGGGGGACATGATCGTCCTGGTCACTTACACTATGGTGGCTGGGTTGACCGCGCTGGCCGTTCCGCTCGCAACCCAAGCCCTGGTAAACATCGTCGCCGCGGGTGTTCTTGTGCAGCCACTGGTAGTGTTGACGATTCTGGTGTTCTTCGGGATGGTCGTCACGGGCATCCTCCAGCTCATGAAGCTCTCCCTCGTCGAGCGCCTTCAGCAACGGGTGTTTGCAAAGGTTGCACTCGAAATGGCCCACCGGATGGTAAATGTCCGCGTGCAGTCCGTACACGGCGAGTATGCCCCAGAACTCATCAATCGCTTTTTTGATGTCCTGACTAT
>CAIWTR010000484.1 GCA_903915615.1 uncultured Armatimonadota bacterium | reverse complement strand
GGTGTTGCACTCGGACACGAGGCGTTAGCATGTCTACGTAGCGATGTCCGGTGTGACTTCCGGTTCCGCTGCATTGATGTTCCTCCTTTGTGCCCGCAGCTCCGCTGCGGGCTTTTTCTTTGCCCGACAAACTTTTTGGTCATCTACAATACATTACGAAACTTATGTAAGTTGTCCGGTATTTTGGCGGTGTCTGGGAGAGTTGTTAATTGATACAAACAACACGTGGCGATGCACCGGAGAGACTAACGGTGCGCGCCACCCCCTCGAACCTATGGCCAGCATCCGCTGGCCAGCTTCAATTCTGATACACGAACATAGACCCGCATCCGGCAGGTAAACTGGATACATGCAAAATCCATCCGCCAACCTGTCCCTCACATACCCCCGCCGCAAAACCCGCAGCGTACGCGTTGGCAAAGTGTGGATTGGCTCGGAACACCCCGTCGTCGTTCAGAGCATGATCACTGAAGAGACAAAAAATGTGGATTCATGCGTTCGCCAAATCACGGAAATGGCCCGCAAAGGCGCCGAACTCGTCCGCGTGACAACGCCATCCATCATGGAAGCCAACAAGCTCGGTGAGATAAAGGCTAAACTTGAAGCTCGGTTGGTAGATGTTCCAATCGTCGCCGATGTTCACCATCAAGGCAGCGACATCGCACGCACCGTCGCCGAGTTCGTCGACAAAGTACGAATCAATCCAGGACTCTTCGTCTTCAACAAGCACACGGGACGCGTTGATTTCACCGATGCCGAACATGATGAGCAACGCGCTGCCATCGAGGAATCACTCATCCCCGTTCTGGAAGTTGTGAAACGCCGTGACATCGCGATGCGAATCGGGGTCAACCATGGCTCGCTCGCCGAACGGATGCTGGTTACCTACGGCGATACTCCCGAGGGCATGGTGGAAAGCGCCATGGAATACCTCCGCATCTGTCAAAAACACGATTATCACAACCTTGTGATTTCACTCAAAGCATCCCGTGTGCCGATTATGCTCGCTGCAAATCGCCTCATGGCCCGCCGGATGGCTGAAGAAAACATGGACTTTCCGCTTCACCTTGGTGTGACGGAAGCAGGGGATGGCCAGTACGCACGCATCAAGTCAACCGCCGGTATCGCAACTCTTCTCGCCGAAGGGATCGGCGACACGATCCGCGTCAGCCTCTCGGAAGATCCCATCATGGAGCTTCCCGTATGCTACGAAATCCTCCAAGCACTGGGTCTTCGAAAAACCCAAGTTGAGTTCATCGCTTGCCCAAGCTGCGGACGTACCAAGTTCGATCTCCCCAGCGTCCTCGCCAAGGTGAAAGCAGCCACACAGCACCTCGTCGGTCTCGATATCGCGGTTATGGGATGCATTGTCAACGGCCCGGGTGAGATGGCGGATGCCGACTACGGCTACGTTGGAAAAGCTGGTGGCAAAATCACGCTATATCGAAAGCGGGATGAAATCCGCACCGTTGATCAGAGTGTTGGCGTTGAGGAACTTGTTAGCCTCATCAAGGAAGATGGCCTTTGGCAGGAGCCAAAGCAGGTAGATTAACGCGTTTTACCCTGATGTTCTTACGTATCCAAGCCAAAGATAACCCGGCGTGTTCGGCGTTATATTCACGTTTGGAGCCATTTTATGAATACACGGGTTGTTAATTCGATACTTTTGTCGGCACTGCTTGCCGCTGTCCCCACATTTGCACATGCGCAGTCAAGCCTTACCATCGGGCAGGATGCACGGGCGATGGCGATGGGTGGTGCGGGTATAGGTGCGGGTATCAGCGGTCTTGCAAACCCGGCTGTTCTCGCCCGAGGGCGGGATATCCGCTTTCAAACTCCACGTGTCGGTCTCCGGGCTGGCGGCGCCATCGGAAACATCGGTAACCTCTCCGACACCGCAGACTTCTTCAATAAATCGGGGACGGCTCTCGAGGATCAAGTGTCGTTTCTTGCACGGACTTATGCAACGCAGAGCAGTACCTTTGGCTTGAATTTGGGGACAGCCTTCCAAGTTGGAAGCCTCGAAATCGGTGCAAGTGGCGTTGCGAGCGGCAAACTGAATCCCAATGCAACCCTGCAAAACTGGGCAAATGCCGGCGGCATCGGCCTGATTCCAAATGGTGCTGGCGCAGAAATGTCCGGCGTTGGAGTGTATACACTGCCATCTGTTGGTCTTGGCATCCAGCTCCCGGCAGTCCGTATGGGACTCGGCAAGTCCGCACCTGTGGTCAAAATGGCCGTTGGTGCCCGTGTCAAGCTCCTCAATGCAGTCTATTCCCGCTACGAGGCGACTGTCTTTAGTAATGGTGAGTTCACATCCGGGCCAGG
>CAIWTR010000483.1 GCA_903915615.1 uncultured Armatimonadota bacterium | reverse complement strand
GACAGTGCTGCGTATGACGGCACTCTATTGCTCCGCATGGGCATTCAGAAAGCGGACACTTACGTGGCCAGCCAGACTGGATGACGTAGCGACTAGGGACCTTTGTAAGGAACTCGTCTCGGATCAAGTCTTCGTACTTGAGCAGTCTCCCGGGTTCGATGGCATACGTATCAGAAGTGCAGGTATTCCTGCAGCAGATGGGCAAGAACGCCAAATAATCACTGTCCCAGCGACACCAAAACCCAGCTGACATGAAAAAAGCCCGCCTACCAAGCTGGTAGGCGGGCCATGTAAACGAATAAGCAAATCGCTTAGAGCGCGACTTCCTTGCCTTCGGCAGCCGATGCATAGATGCCCGACAGCATCTTCATGACCATAAAGCCATGCTCGATTGGACACTCGTTCTCGCGGTTATCACGGACGACTTCCACGAAGTGACGAATCTTGTACTCCCACATGTCCCAGGTCGGGATGAACTCAGGCTTGCCGTTCATCATATAGGTGTTGATGTCGCTAAAGGTCTCGCTGGTGCTCCAGATGATTCCGCCCTTTTCACCCATGATCTGGATGTCGAAGACATCTTCCTTGATATGAGCAACAAAGCTGGACTCGAGCGTAAGCATCGTGCCGTTGTCAAAGCGGATCATACCGACGGCAAGGTCCTCAACCGTGTAGGTTTCCCAGTCCCAGTTTGGCCAGACAGACTTGACATCCGATGCCTTGTTTCCGTGCCATGTAAAGGTGTTGCCCGTACAGGTCACAGGGGTTGGGTTGCCGATGAGGGAGTAGGCGGTATCAAGGATGTGTACACCGATGTCGATCAGTGGACCGCCACCCTGCAGCTCTTTACGGCCGAAGACGCCCCAGTTCGGGATGCCACGGCGGCGCAGCGCCTGCGCACGGACGTACAGAATTCTGCCAAGCGCACCAGATTCGACGAGGTCACGGACATACTTAGAGCGTGGCTCATAGCGGTGTTGGAAGCCCATCACAAACTTGACGCCAGCAGCCTTGACCGCGGCAACCATGCCTTCGGCTTCCTGAGCACTCATCGCGATAGGCTTCTCGCAAAGCATATCCTTGCCAGCCTTGGCAACAGCGATGACGGCTGGAGCGTGTGCGCCATTCGATGTACAAACGGATACGGCATCAATTTCAGAACCGACGGTTGCAAGCATCTCATCAAAGGATGTAAAGAGGTGGTCCTTTGCAACGCCATGTGCGGTGTGCATATGGTCGAGGGCAGCCTGACGAAGGTCTGCGCCAGCGATGATGGACACGCCAGGCATCTTCTTGAGGTAGCTGATATGTGTTTGCGCGATACCACCGCAACCGATAAAGGCAACGCGAAGTGGCTTTACGGGTGCTTCATTCGCGGAGTCACTGATGACTGTGATTTCCGTATCCATGGTTACTCCAGACGCGCAATCATTGCGCGCTCTCTAACGTATACAATTGACCGATGAATGGATATCCATCAGACGGTGCATGGTAGCATTTTCAATCCATTACGAAAAGGTGTATTCCGATGAAAGTTAGCATCGCAATCCTCGCAGCTGTACTTATGAGCGCTGTTGTGCAAAGCAGCGTCGTTGCAGGTCAGACGGCAAAGCCAGGTAAACCATCGGGTAAACCGCAGACGAAAACGCCTCCTGTAAAGAGTGTCGCTCCGGCAAAGAGCAAAAGCACTAGCCAGAAGGTGACACCTAAGCCAAACACTGCGGTATCAGGAAGCAAGCTCAAAGCACCTGTTACTGCCCGTGAAACGCTTATCGCCACTGGAGATGTGCTTCCTGCGTATGACATCGTAAAGCATGCGGATAGCAAAAAAATCGACATCGCGAGTCTAGTTACGGGGAAAGCGGTGGTTGTGATTTATCATCCGGGAAGCAAACCGGCGATGCGTGCGCTTCCTCAGATTATGTCAGTGGTAGGAAAGTCCAAGACGGTTGTTACGGTTTATGCTCTGTGCGTGCGCACCGATGAGGCGACATGGAAGGCATCCGTGAAGGCGCTCCCTGCGAACATCGTGCCCTTGTGGGATCCCGCAGGCCGAAGCGAACGCACTATGAATGCCCGTAAGGCACTTGGCACGGATGCGTATCCGACGATCATCGTAACGGACCCGGATGGCAAGGTACGTGATGCATTCGCGGGATGGTTTAGTGGTGACCGACGGCTTGCGTCGCTGCTATCCGAATAAGAAAAAACCCAGGTAGTAATCCCGGGTCGTTTCAGTTTGATTGTCGCAAGAAGGAATCCTAACTGGTTTCCCGTGGACCGCGACGGCGCCGCCGACGATTTTGGCCATCGGACTGCCGTGATGTCATCGCACCTTCGGATGTTGTTAGATTACTGATATCCAAATAAGAAAAAACCCGGGTTTTGAGCCCGGGTTTAGTCATTTCGATTGTCAATCGCAGAAAACCTAACTCGTTTCCCGTGGACCGCGGCGCCGCCGCCGACGATTTTGGCCATCGGACTGCCGTGATGTCATCG
>CAIWTR010000482.1 GCA_903915615.1 uncultured Armatimonadota bacterium | reverse complement strand
CGATCGCCGACTGGCCAACATTGGTGAGGCCAGTTGCGGACCACTCAACACCGGGAGCACTTGTCCGGTCTTTACCATCCGGGTTTGTGACAACGGCAATCGCTTGCACACCTTGCGTGCCATCCGGTCGCTTAATGGTCTGAGCAACAATCTCAAGCGTTGGATACGCGGTAAACGTGATGTGGATGACTCTATGCGGACGCTGTACCTCGTGGAGCTGGGTCCGCATACAGAGCACTAGGCGGCAAACCTATGGGTTGTGTGTTGTGATAATCCGTCCGGTTTCATCCCGCCACTTTGCATAGATGACAGGCTGCACGCCTGGCTGCGGGATTCCCGTCAGGACACTGCGAACTCCACCACCATCGACATCAATCGCCGACTGGCCAACATTGGTGAGGCCGGTTGCGGACCACTCAACACCGGGAGCACTTGTCCGGTCTTTACCATCCGGGTTTGTGACAACGGCAATCGCTTGAACACCCTGCGTGCCATCCGGGCGCTTGATGGTCTGAGCAACAATCTCAAGCGTTGGAGGCTTGATTCGTGCCTGACCTTGGTTTAGACGGAACGCAAACGCCAGAGGGATACAGCCGATAACAGCTGCGATAACTCCGGTCGTGATGTGCATCGTAGGCTTTACTGGCAGGAGTGCTTCCGGAGCAACATCATGTTCACGACACGCACCAACTCCGACTCCCATCCAGAACCAGAGCTGAATCAACACACCTGGGAAGACGTGTGCAGGGCTCCCAAGACCATCCACGATGGATGCAAACACTGCACAGACGGCTCCCATCGCGAGCGCTTTACGGTGATGGTGGTTTCGCTCACTCATCTCCGGCAGACGCTGGATGACAGAGTGCATCAGGGAGATAAACAAACCTGCATACAGCGCGAGTCCCGTAACCCCAAGCTCGGCCGCCGTTTGTACCCAGACGTTATGCGCAAGATTAGAATGTCCGGTTCCGACACGTGTGACGGTAAATGGCTCATCTGCGGTGTGTGTCCACCAGCTCTGGATGATTGGCCATGAGCCCGTGCCCCATCCGGTAAAGGGACGCTCTGCGGTGGCAAGAACAGCGCCGCGCCATTGGTTTAAGCGGTCGATAAACGATGTGTCATCTTTTAGAAACTGAAACGTTGATGCGCGTTCTCCCAGGAGGGGCATCAGCTCGCCGATGATCACAAAGACGATCAAGCCTGCGGCAACAACAGCTGCGGGTCCGACGAGGTCGTGCTTTCGATTACGATCGATGCGGATATGGCCTTCTTTTGCGGCGAGGACTGCCATCATGATGGCGCCTGCGACTAGACCAATCCACGCGGAACGTGTCCGAGCGATAAGCAGGGCTCCGACAAGGACGACGGCAGCAGCCTGCGAGTAAAGGCGGGTTTTGAACTCGAGGCGTGGCTGGAGAGCCAGTGCAATCGCGGGCGGAATGAGAATCAGAAGGAAGGAGCCAAGGGACTCATGGTTACCGAACGATGCGAAGATGGCTCCACGGGATGCGGACTGGTCCTGACCGAACTGGGCAAAGCCAAGGAGGGATTGTGCAACGCCGATTCCGATGGCAGCGGTGGCTACCCACCGGATGGTGTCTGACTTCAGACCAAATCCGGCGATGATGTAAACGGAGAGTCCGATGAGAATCAGGAGACAGCGCGCAAGAGCCCATTTGGAATCAGGCGCATTGAGGATGCCGTAAAAGTGCCAAGCGGTTAGGGCCAGCATCCAGGGTGTTGGTCCACGCAACAACATCGTCTGGAAGCGTTCCTGAAAGGTAGCGACTGCGATGACGATAAACAACGCGCCAAGAAGGGTTCCCTGTAAGATCCGAACCGGCCAAGGGTTTGGAATCCACGGCATTTCGGCAAGGCCGGATGCAAGCAGAACGACTAAGAGGAGGACGCCAGCGAGGTACTTTTCGATGACAGAGGACCGTTGGTGATGACGGCTGCTTCGGTGTGACCGGCTGCTGGATGATTTAGAGGATGTCGCTTCAGGCATATTCACTGGGATTCTACGAGAAATTAACAGT
>CAIWTR010000481.1 GCA_903915615.1 uncultured Armatimonadota bacterium | reverse complement strand
GTCGCGACAGCCCACAACTACCTCATCAATCGTAAAGAGCTCACCGATACCGTGTGGCCACTGAGCGATGAGAAGAGCCGAAGCGTTCTCCTGCATAACTGGCGCCGCTCCCTCGTCACCGCAACAGCAAACATCCTTCCTGCCGTCCCAGTAATCATCAGCGAAGACGATGTGTCCTTCATCAACAAAGACATCGATGTCGACTATCACGAATGCGGCCGCCTCGCGAAAATGGTCCTCACGAGTGATGATGCGCAAACGGTTCTCGATGCCGGAACGGCCTTTGATACCCTCGCGGAGGACAAAGTGCTCCTCCCCTCGTTCTCATCATCGTTTCTAGAGCTCCGCGAACGTTTTGATCAGCAACGCATCGCCGTCCTTCGCCGCACATGGCAGGCGGAAGCCCATCTGCAACCGGCAGTAAAATCGGTGACATCCACGTTTGAACTCCGACTCCGCAGGCTTGGTGATGTCCATGCCATCGGGACGCCTCTCATTCCGTTTCAGGCCCTTCCGGATGTAAGTCACGTCCCAACGCGACCAAGCATCGTCCTCTCAGCCACCTCCCAGCTCGCAGCATCCATCGTCCTCGGGGGAATCGTCGCGGCGCCAATCCTCCTTGGCTCCCTGAACACGCCGCTCAAAAAGCAGCTGCAGTTCATCCATGGGAGCAAGGTCGACCGCCCGGTCACGGACCTCAATAGTTACGTGATGTTTCAGGTGAAGGACCCTGGCGTGAAGCGCTCGGCCGCCACCGCCATCAATATCACCCCAAAAGACCTCATCATCGCCGCCGGGGATGCATCCCTTACCAATGGCGACCACCAAACAATCATCGCATCGCTGACCAAGAGCGGAAAAGCCCGGTGGGTGACAAAGCGCACGGATGAAAAAGGCATTCAGACCACGCCGAGGCAGATTTTCACATCCGAGAGCGGTCGGATTTATGTCGCATCCGAGCTAAATGCTGAGCCAAACAATGCACGGAACGTAGCTCCCGGTCGGTATCTGGCGGTCAGTGTCTTTGACCGTGATGGCCAGCGGATGTTTGAGCGGGTTCACGCAGAGGCCATTGATGGCAAATCACTGCACCCGATCAGGCTTACCAGCGACCACACGGGAGGCATCCATGCCTTTGCCGTCTCAGCGCGCGGTCAGGCAAGCATTACGATGCATATTCCCGCGGGACCAGCCACGGAGGTCGCCGCACCGCTGACGGGATTTCCGAAAGCCTTTCAGCTCACCGATGCCGTTTCGGATAGCAAGGGCCATGTCTTTCTGCTTGGCCATCTGCCAGTGAAAACAAGTGCCGGCACGCGCATGGATTGGCATATTCAAGCATTGGATAAGGCATCCAAGACGCTGTGGACGCGTGTGATCCCAGGTTCAGTGACGCAGGCATCCGTGCCGATCCGGGGTGTGATCAACGCAATGGGTGATGTTGTCGCCTATGGCCCCCTGCCGACGCCGAACAAGCGCTATCGTGGTCGCAAGGTTGCATCGATGGTGACGATGGCGGCAGCTGGTGGAGCGGTCATCGCGCGCGAATGTCTTGACACCGAAGATCAGAACCCAAGCTTTGCCCTGTTTCCGCTGACGATTGGGAATTCAGCAGTCATTGCGGTTACCAAGCAAACCCCCGATGGAGATGCGCCGTTTTCGATACATCGCTTCGGTATTGCGGCTACGGACACGGCGTTGACATTGTCGATGCGATTTCCGGGCGAAAAGCGCGTTGAGGGTATTGTCTCGTTTTACATAAACAAGAACGGGGTTGTGACGGCATTGCTGCAGCCGAGTCAGGAAAAGTCAGCCACGACGGCATTGACGTATGCGCGGATGTTCTTTGGGCGCGGGATTGAAACTGGGGATCTCAGTGCATCGGTTCCGTATGGCTACAACGCGGCGGGCGGCGGTCTGATTGCCGGGCATTACGCGAACACATTTTGTGTTTACGACTTCAGCAAGCTGCCGTAGGTTGCGGTGGACCGTGGTGTCTGCTCACGCGTAAAACGGTGCGTGTTTGATGTCACGAATTCTCCGCGTAGGGGAGGGCCGCTGCGCCCTCCCGCGCATATAGCATTGAATACGCATCCCGAAATCACAATCAAATCCCTGCACGGACAGGCGTCCCGGCCTGCCCGCACAGAGAATCGTTAGCTAGCCAGCGTTGCGGCGACGGCGCACACAAGTACCAAGGAGCGCAGCGCCACCGGTCAGCGCCAGGGCGAAGGAGCCAGGCTCGGGCGCGACGCTTGCACCAGGTACGGTCGAACCTGGGTTATAGACACGGATATTGCTGTTGGTGAATCGGGTAGGGTCACCCGGATGTTTGTCATTTCCGATGTATGTAACGTTAGAATTGGCATTCGGAGCACCAGGATCAGAAGAAGTATTGTGAACGCCTTGAATTCTG
>CAIWTR010000480.1 GCA_903915615.1 uncultured Armatimonadota bacterium | reverse complement strand
TGCTTGCATTGGGCGTCGATCGCCGTACCAGCCACCCTGTTTCGCGACCATTCGGACATTATCTGCAACATCACCGCCAAGGTTCATTAGGTGCATAAATGCCAACACACAAAGCACCAGAGTGATTGTCAGATAGACCTTTCCGAGCTGACTGCGTTTTGAAAACTCTTCCTCACGATGGTAGAGGTAAGCAGCCACTGCAGCAGCGAAAAAGTATGCAATTCCCGACAGAATTTGAAGCGACAGGTTCACAGGTTATCCAAACTGAATGTGCGTGGCCTCCGGTCGACTATCATCACTTTGAGATGCTCCCGGCTTGCCTAGCAAGCTGAACATCCCTCGTTTATAGTCTTCCACTCCAGGCTGGTCGAATGGGTTCACACCCATCAGGTAACCTGAGATGCCACATGCACGTTCAAAAAAGTAAATTAATCCACCTAGATGATAGGCATCCAGCTTAGGAATATTCAGGGTTAAATTTGGAACACCACCATTTGCATGTGCAGCTGCAGTGGCTTTCCATGCAGCCTCATTGACATCCGTTAGCCCGCGTCCAACAAGATAAGCGAGTTCATCGATTGGATTACCATCTGGTACCAATAAAGTTGGCTCACCAGATTCGACGCGCAGGAAGGTTTCCATCACAATACGACGACCATCCTGCATGTACTGTCCCATGCTGTGCAGGTCCGTCGTATATTCCACGCTTGCAGGGAAGAGACCGATGCCGTTCTTACCTTCGCTCTCGCCAAACAGCTGCTTCCACCATTCCAAGAGATAGTGAAGACGTGGTTCAAAGGATGCAAGTACTTCGATATTGATGCCTTTTAGCATCAAAAGATTTCGGGTTGCAACGTACCAAAGGACAGGGTTGCTTGAGATGTCTCCTGTTTCGCTCAAGGCATACATGTCAGCTGCACCACGAACTAAAGCGTGAATATCGACACCTGCAAACGCAATAGGAAGGAGTCCAACAGGGGACAGTACGCTATAGCGCCCACCAATCGCATCTTCGATTGGAAATGTTTTGTAACCATTTTGCGTGGCTAGCTGGCGCAAAGCACCTTTGTTTTTATCCGTGGTCGCAACAACGCGGTCGGAAGCGCCGGCTGGATACTTCGCATTCAAGTGATTGAGAATCACACGAAAAGCGACTGCTGGCTCTGTTGTCGTTCCAGACTTGCTTACGACATTGACGACATAGTCTTGGTTGTCAAGTTCGCCGAGAAGATTGGCATGATACGCCGCAGATACATTCTGGCCGGCATAGGTAATCGTATTCGGGTTCGTAGAAAGTGCATCAACGACGGCGCGTGTCCCGAGATAGGAACCTCCGATGCCAACGACTACCATTTTGTCAGCTAGCGAATGAAGGTGTTCCGCGGTCGCAACAATCTCATCAATGAGCGACTCAGGAGCAACAGCTGCCGGATTCAACCAGCCAATGAAATCGTTTCCGGGCCCGGTTCCAGTGGTCAGCAGCTGGTGTGCAGCATCAACACGCGTGGCTTGCTGCTCGATCAGACGGCCAGACAAAAAGGGAAAAATATTGGTGGGATTAATCGAAATCATGACAGCGAATTGTAACACTGTCGATAGGAAATATAAGGCTTAGGTCTATTTGATTTTTGAACGGATATCGGCAATGCCTGAGCGCGCATTTGAAACAATCCCTGGCTCTGAACCCGGATTATCAATCACCATTTGAAGTCCAGTGATGGCAGCCTTAAAGTTCTTTTCCTGATAGTAGGTGAGTGCCTTGATGAACAATCCGGCACCACGTTGCTGCCCGCTTATCTTCAACTGGAGGCCACGGTCGAGAAAACGCCGCGCATTTACGCCAGATTGTTGTTGTAGGAAAAGCTGACCCAATGTGAAGTATGCCTCCACCGGAAACACAGGGTTCTTTCCCTTATCGAGACCGGTGATGAGCTTGGATGCGGCCCCTAGCTGTCGTTTCATCAAGAGATCTTTGAGGAGATTTGTTGTGGTCGGAGTGATTTTGCCGGCAGCGATAGCCACCGCGACACGCTTATCTGCAGTACCGTAGTCGGAGATGAGGCTGCCAACCGTCGCGTTGAATTGCGATGCATCTGTAAAGCCTTCTATACGCCCCTCCGGCTCGCCGGCGGCGTTAGTAAGCAAAAAGGTCGGTAGTGTTCCAACACCCGTCTTCGATGCAAGCCCGCGCCCTTCACGTTCAGTGTTAAGGCGCACACAAACGACTTTAGACAATGTTGCCTGAACGCTTGGATTCGGAATAGTCTCCTTGTCCATCTTTTTACAGTACGTACACCAGTCTGCATAAAAGTCGATCAGAATGGGCCGGCGAGTTCGCTTTGCATCCGCAACGGCATCCTTCCAAGATGTGTACCACTTTACTTTTTCAGGCATAGGGCATTCTATTAGCCCGAGACCGGACTGGCAACGCTCAAACTGGTATTCTACATACGATGCAAACGCAAGTTTCACTTCGCCGCCGAGGCCCAAAACCACGCTCAATCGCTGAATTAACCGAAAAGGTAGATGCTTCTGTGCGGGTGCTTCGTCAGACGGGTATTCCATTCACAATTCAGGATGTCGCAGACCACAGTGGCATTTCAAGAGCATCCCTCTATCGAATCGAAGGGCTTCGCCAACGCATCGGTACCCATGGAGATCAACCAACCAGTCGTCCCGTGTCGTCACGCGAGCTGAACCTCCTTCGTCGTGAGCTTGACAGCGTACGAGAGGAGAGGTCAACCGCAGTCAAGGAAAATCGTCGTTTGCAGATTGAGCTCAATCGCGCCGTCCGACGTATCGATGAGCTCATGCTGGATGGTACAGAAAAGCTTCAGGCAGCAAAGTCAGCCGAGGAGAAAGCTGAATCAGCAGTTTCAGACCGTGATGGCATCTTTGCAGAAGGTTTTCAGGCAGGTTTACGTGCAGCATCCCAAAAAGGACGCGGAATGGC
>CAIWTR010000479.1 GCA_903915615.1 uncultured Armatimonadota bacterium | reverse complement strand
CGCCATACGGGTCGCCATTAATCGCTGTCTGGTCATCCTCGAGTGCGGAGTTGACTTCTACCACTTCTCCAGAGAGAGGGCTGTACAAATCAGAGACAGCTTTTACTGACTCAACGGTACCAAAGACATCTTCTGCGGAGAGCACACGGCCGACTGTCGGCAGGGATGCGTAGACAACATCGCCGAGCTCTTCCTGAGCATGGTCCGTGATACCGATTGTGACTGTGTCACCATCAACACGTACCCACTCATGCGACTTCGAGTAAAGCAAATCTGCTGGAATGTTTGACATTGATGAAACCCCTTAAAACTAAATCGTTGGAACAAATGGTGCATCGGAAACAATCGCCGGCATGGCCTTGTCCCGGATAACGACGTAAACCGTTGTGCCGATTTCTGAATGTGTGCGTGTCAGGCGTGCGAGTGCAACACCCTTTTGCAAAATCGGAGAGTAGGTACCACTGGTCACATGACCAAGCGGGTTGCCTGCTTCATCCTGAACAGGGTAGCCATCGCGGGCGATGTGTTTACCGTCCATCAGGAGGCCAACCAGCGCAGGAATCGATGCGTTTCCACGGCCTGTTTCCACATTAGCCCGGCCGACATAGTCTGCCGCCTTCTTTTTGTGAATCACCCAACCAAGGCGAGCCGAGAAAGGATTGACGTTGTCATCCATTTCGTGGCCGTACAGCGGATACGCCGCTTCAAGGCGAAGGGCATCACGTGCACCGAGACCACATGGAACAACACCTGCATCCGTGAAGGCTGTCCAAAGCTGCTCTAAATGCTCAACAGCAACAAATGCCTCAAAGCCATCCTCGCCGGTGTAGCCAGTACGCGCGGCTGTTATAGCGATTCCGGCAAATGTCGTCTCGCCGATACCAAAGCGTGCATGCGAATCTACAAAGTCGCCAAGCAAAGCCATGGCTGCAGGTCCCTGAACGGCGAGCAGGCCTGTGCGCTCCGTGATGTCATCGATGACGACATCGAAACCTTCTGTATGCCCGTTAAACCACGCGCGGTCCTTGTCGAGACATCCGGCATTGAAGACAACCCAGAATTCATTTTCTGTGCGGCGGTAGACAATGATGTCATCCACGACACCGCCATTCTCGTTAGGAAGGAAGGTGTAACACCCTCCATCATCTTTGAGACGGCTCAAATCACTAGGGACTATTGACTGAAGGTAGGCAAGCGTGTCCGCTCCGCGAACAATCATCCGGCCCATGTGAGAGACATCGAACATGCCAACGCCCGTGCGGACGGCATTTACTTCCGCGATGACTCCAGCATACTGAACCGGCATTTCCCAGCCGGCGAAGGGCACCATTCTTGCTCCGATAGACCGGTGCAGCTCGGCGAGAGGTGTTCGCAGAAGTTCGGTTGACATGACCTTTTATTGTAGCATGATAGGCATGCTAAACTGACCACGTGCAGATGTTCAAAGGTGGAATTCAGGCGACCCGGGATGCCGCCGCAGCGCTCGCTCTCATGCTGAAACCTGGCATGGTCGTCTCGCTCGTGGGCGAGCTCGGAGCAGGCAAAACCACCCTCGTGGCAGCTCTTGCAGCGGCTCTCCATTCCGATCACCCAGTCTCAAGTCCGACATTCACCGTGATTCATGAGGTTCCAACACCAACATTGATGCTCTGTCATATCGATGCCTACCGCTGCAGCGCACGCGATGTCCTAAACCTCGGGCTCGATGACTACCAACAGGATGGATTTGTTCTGCTGGTCGAATGGCTGGAAATGTTCGCCGATGCGGGCCCAGTACCAGACATCACGGTTGCCCTGACCGAGGATAACAACGACCCAGATGTCAGAACCATCACTATCGCTGAACACGGAGGCCAGGCATGATCCTTGGAATCGACACATCCGGGGAAACCTGCTACATAGCGCTTATTGACCAAGCAAACGATACCGTGAAATGCACCCAGTTCAACCATAACCGCCAGCTAATTGAACAGCTACCAGCGTATATCGATACATTCCT
>CAIWTR010000478.1 GCA_903915615.1 uncultured Armatimonadota bacterium | reverse complement strand
GTGGTGTCTCAAAATGGCAGATGCTTGCAAATGCCTGAGCGATGTCATCCTGGCTATGCAGCTTTGTAAAGCTTTGCCGCTGGCTGGTGATGGATGCAATACGCTGACCATCCTTGAGCAAAGACAGCACGCTGGCATAGGCGAGAGAAACCAGGGCTTCGAATTCTGGAATCGGGAGTGGCTCCCGAATACCCCGGCCTGACCAGTGTTGCCACTTTGAGACTGTGGCGACGACGCATCGCTCATCCAGGATGATGTGAACGCCATCGATGGCGCCCTTTTGTGCAACGCGGACCTGCAGGGCTGGCTGCGATGTTGCAGCTGATCTGCTGGATGCCCGCCAGTCAATGCGGTTGCTTGGATCGCCTGGGGTATGCGTACGTGTGATATCGAGGCCGGTGGTCATCGTACTGCTGCGTGCGGTTTGAGCAGCAATCCAGTCGTTTGATACAGACCTTGCAGTAAGCACGGTTTGTGTCTCAGGGATGATGGGGAGGACACAGATCTGTACTTGCGAAGGGATTATTCGCGACCTAGCGATAAGACCAAACGGTCCGGGGCGGCTGACACGGATGGCTGGAATTTGCCACTTTCCGCGGAAGCGTCCGATGAGGCTCATTTTAACAATGCCACCCTCAGTCTCAGGAAATCCTTCATCGTGTGTGGCAACCAGAGCAAGCGGAAGCCTTTCGAAATGTAGGAGGCTGTTAGCAGACAGTGCTGATGTGGTGGCAGAAAGGGTAACGCCTTGTCCTGTTTGCAACGTGACGCTGCCGCTGAGCGTGGCCATATCGTTCATCGGGATAAGTTTTGCGATGAAGTCAGGCAACCAGATGCAGTTAATGGCGGTAGCGAGTATCCAGGTTTGGATATCAAAGGACCAGAACATCGTGAATGACAGGTTTGCGATCGCCGTTCCCGCGAGGAACCAGCGTCCATTTTTGGTGAAGCTATGGTGGTAGATGTGCCATGCAAGCTTTGCAAGGCGATAGGGGTAGTAGGGGTGTTGGTCGATATCCTGTGAGCCAGGGTAGCCAACCATGATTTCCCACAGCGTCATGGCGGAATCGTACCGTTAAATAGAAACCTGCCCCGAGTTGAAACGGGGCAGGGTGTGATTCCAGGAGAGAAACGGTTACCTATGCAGCATCCGTCATCGAACGCAGACCGGTGCGATCAGCGCCGCGCCGAGCGAACGGGTTGCTGAGAGGCTTACCGGCATCGACTGCAGCTTCTTCCTGTGCCAGCTGTTCATTACTGACGAGCAAGACATGTGCTGTGAGGCGGGCGAAGCGCTCTGCTTCTGTTCTTGCACGCTTAGGCATCGGAGTTCCGGTCTCGTGGAGGTACTGAACCGCCATTCGGATGCGGCGAAGCATCAACCATCCGGTCTTCTGGGTAACTCCCAAAAGCTCCTTCAAGTCATAGGAACTCACTCCACCACGCTGGTTGGCAACCATCCAAAGGACAGCAAGCCAGTCACCGATCAGGATCGGCGAGTCTTCAAGCAGCGTATCGCGGCGGGCTGAGAACTGTTTCCGGCAGCGTGGATCGCGGCATTTCCAGATTTGTCGGGTTGACAAGAATCCGGGGTCTTCCGCACCACAGTGTATACATTTGATGCCATCGGGCCACCTCAGCCATGCAAAGACTGATAGTGAATAAAGTTGATCTTGGAACTGTTGAATCGCTTCCGTGGTATTGGCAGGAAGAACAGGTTTTGTTCCACCATGCTTCGTCCCGACGGGGTCAATGGGTGTTCGCTTTTTTGGTCTGGTAGTTGTTAGTATCGACACCGTTTGTCTTCTCTCCTGTCAGGTTCGGCGGCCTGACGGAGAAGAGTGACGCAAGAAGTTTGCCAAACGGACCATTAAGTTAAGAAAAAGTGTGGATGCCCGTATTTCTCACAAGGGGACACGAAATCCAACGCCGCTAGATGATACTTGAATCGATGCCTCCGGCTATAATGATGCACTTGACTTTGGGAGATTCGCTTGTCCAACCAACCCACGACTGTTGACCAGGAGCTGGAAACGCTCATCCGTGCCCGATACCCGATTGTATATGTCGTGTCTTGGGAGGAGCGTCGCGTTGAAGAGGCACTCCGCGAAATCTGCCAGAGACGTGGGAAGAAGCTCGTCCAATGGACGATCACCAGCGGACTAGGTGGCAACATCGGGGCGCGAGACCCCATCGCTGCGCTTGATCAAGTCCTCTCCGCACCCGATCAAAGCGTCTTTTTACTCAAAGACTTTCATCCGTTCATGACCGACCACGTCGTCATCCGGAAGCTGCGCGACTTGGTCTACGCCCTCAAGACAAGCTATAAGACGTTGATTCTCTTGTCCCCGATGCTCAAGCTGCCCGTGGAACTCGAAAAGGAAATCACGGTTGTTGACTACCAGCTGCCAACCGTTACCGACCTTGACCGTCTCCTCGAAGGCATCATCCAAAGTGTCCGCGGGAATTCCCAAGTGGATGTTCGCCTTACAAACGACCAACGGGAGCAGGTCCTCAAGGCCGCGAGTGGGCTGACTAGCAATGAAGCTGAAAATGTCTTTGCAAAGTCCCTTGTTGAGAAACGCTGCTTTGACATCGATGTCATTCTTGGCGAAAAAGAACAAATCATCCGGAAATCCGGCATCCTCGAGTACTACCGGGCATCGGAAGCATTCAACGATGTCGGAGGCATGGACCTCTTAAAGGACTGGATGAATCAGAGGACGGCAAGCTTTAGTGGGAAAGCCAAGGAATATGGCCTCCCGGAACCCAAGGGAATTCTCCTCCTCGGAGTTCAGGGCTGTGGTAAATCCTTGACTGCAAAGGCCATCGCAAGTCTCTGGCGGTTGCCACTCCTGCGCCTCGATGTCGGCCGCATCTTCGCCGGGATTGTCGGATCCTCAGAAGAGAATATGCGTAAAGCCATCGCCACAGCAGAGTCTGTAGCGCCTTGTCTTTTGTGGATCGATGAGCTGGAAAAGGGCTTTAGCGGGACGCAGAGCTCCGGGATCTCCGATGGCGGTACAACCAGCCGTGTGTTTGGCACCTTTCTATCCTGGATGCAGGATAAGAAGGCCCCAGTTTTCGTGATTGCAACATCAAATGATGTCTCTGCGCTTCCTCCGGAACTGATGCGTAAAGGTCGCTTTGACGAAATCTTTTTTGTTGATCTTCCCGCGCTCCCTGAGCGCAAAGAAATCTTCGCAATTCACCTGCGCAAGCGCGGGCGTGAAGTCACAAACCACGATGTTGACCTCTTGGCGCG
>CAIWTR010000477.1 GCA_903915615.1 uncultured Armatimonadota bacterium | reverse complement strand
TCAATCGGGCATTTTTTCAAAGGTTGGATTGATTCTTCAAGTCCTTGCGTACGGATTCAAAGTCGCTGCACTCATCCGCACCCAGCCTGTCGACATCATCCATACAAACTCGTTGAAGTCGGACATCTACGGGATACTTGTCAGCAGGCTCTGCCGCGTACCCCTGATTTGGCACATTCGCGACCATATTGATGTGACGTATCTCCCGCAGTTTGCAGTCAAGATGATGCGCTTTCTGGCTGCCCGCGTGCCAGCGTTTGTTATCGCAAACTCCCAGAGCACCTTGGATCAGCTCCACCTCGCTGTTGCAAAACCTGGCGCTGTTGTGCCGAGTGGCGTCGACCCGCAGGGTGAAGTTGTCTACGATGGCATCGCATCCGGGATACCGCCTCTCGCTCCTGACACGCTCATGTCTGGTCCGCTACGTATCGCCATTGTTGGGCGTCTCACAGGCTGGAAAGGCCAGCATATTTTCCTCGAAGCGGCATCAAAGCTTGTCGAAGCTGGCATTGATGCACAGTTTTTGATTGCTGGCACAGCGATGTTTGGCGAGGATAGCTATGTTTCTGAGCTACATTCGCAAGTTGATCGCCTCGGACTTCAGGGCAAAGTTCAGTTCCTTGGGCATGTAGATCCCATCGAAGCCTTTCTCCCGACGGTTTCCATTTTGGTGCACGCTTCAACGAGTCCGGAGCCGTTTGGTCAGGTTGTCATCGAGGGGATGGCTGCTGGAATTCCCGTTGTCGCGACGGATGGCGGCGGCGTCAAGGAAACGGTCGTTCATGGGGAGACCGGTTTGCTGGTCCCGATGGGGAATTCTCAGGCTCTTGCAGATGCACTGCGGATGTTGATTGACCGCCCGGAGCTACGTGCAAAGCTAAGTACCAAGGGGCGCCAGCGCGTCCTGCGGCACTTTACAGCATCGATTACCGCCCGAAAAGTAGAGCGCGTTTACAGAGAAGTGCTCACTTTGTCACATTCGGAGTAGACTGTCTGCGTGAGCTCAGGATATCCGCAGGTAAACATTGGCATCTTTGGTGGCTCGGGTCTGTATGCATTGCTTGATGCATACGAAGAAGTCCACGTTGAAACACCATATGGTCCACCATCAGATGCGTTTATGGTCGGCACTCTAAACGGTAAGTCCGTCGCGTTTTTACCCCGTCATGGCCGTACGCATAGCATCGCTCCGCATAAAATAAACTACCGGGCCAACCTTTGGGCGATGCAGGCATTGGGAGTGACGGGGATTATCGCGCCATCTGCGGTTGGTTCCCTTCAAGCAGCTATCCATCCGGGAAGCATGGTTGTTTGTGACCAATATGTGGACCGAACGACAGGACGTGCAGACACGTTCTACGATGGTGATCAGGTTATCCATGTCAGTCCTGCAGATCCGTACTGTCCACTTCTGAGGGAACACGCGATTGCTGCGGCAACGAAAGCCGGCATTACCGTACATCAAAATGGGACATTGGTCGTCATTAACGGACCACGCTTTAGCACAAAGGCTGAATCAAAGTGGTTTACGAGCAATGGCTGGCATGTGATTGGGATGACAGGCTATCCGGAAGCGATGCTGGCGCGTGAGCTGGCAATGCCGTATGTCAATATTAGCCTTGTGACGGACTTCGATGCAGGTGTCGTTGCAGGGGTTGAACCAGTCAGTCATTCTGAAGTAATGCGCGTCTTTGCCGAAAACATAGGTAATGTAAGGAATGTGCTTTCTTTGATGATTGCAGACTTTCCTGACACGACATCATCTCCTGCGCGCCGCGCACTCGATGGACACCACTGATTAACAACTATGCCGACGACCCCTCACAGTAATCAATCAGCCTTCGATACGCAGATGTTGCCACACATCGATGCGCTTTATCGCACTGCCCTCGGGATGACGCGTAACCCCCAGGATGCGGATGATTTGGTGCAGGACACCTATTTACGCGCATTTCAGTATTTTCATCAGTTCGAAGGTGGAACCAATGCGCGTGCATGGTTGTTTAGAATCCTGACAAACCTATTTATCAACAACTATCGCAAACGAACCCGAGAACCTGAGCGTGTTTCCTATGACGAAATGGAGGACTTTTTCCTCTATAACCGATTGGCAGATGCGCATTCATCAGATGGGGGACTCACGCCGGAAACTGCCATCATGCAAAAAGTGGAAGTCGAGGCGATTCAGGATGCAATTGACAAACTTCCGGATGAATACCGGGAGGCGGTCATATTGTCTGATATGAATGAGTTCTCTTATCAGGACATAAGTGAGATGTTGGAGATTCCAATCGGTACGGTCAGGTCCCGCTTATCCAGAGGGCGGAAGCTGATACAGAAATCACTTTGGGCGTTTACGCAGGACAACCCGCGATAAACATCTATGGCTTAGTGCCGAGTAGAAGGACGGAACGGAATGAACGAAACTTCACAAGCGCCTGTGGAGTTCAATCAGTGTCAACAGGCTGTGCAGCGACTCAATGAATATCTTAGTCGTGAGCTCACATCTGATGAGACCGAGCTAGTCCAAGAGCATTTGCAGCAATGTAAGGGCTGCTTTGACAAATTCCATTTCGAAGAAACACTTCTGAAAACAAT
>CAIWTR010000476.1 GCA_903915615.1 uncultured Armatimonadota bacterium | reverse complement strand
TGGAACGCGTACGTGCTCTTTAGGCTGCGCACCGGGGCGGAGTGGGTGGATGAATGGTCCTTCGAGGTGGATTCCTGCGATGCGGGCTCCTCCGTGGCAGAAGGCAGCTCCAGCATCGATGGCATCCGCGACGTTTACAAGCGCCCGTGCGATTTCGGCTTCGCCGTGTGTGATGGTGGTTGCGAGGAGCGATGTCGTCCCGCGTTTCGCGTGAGCCCGGCAGATTGCCTGAAGCGCTTCGGGTGTGGCATCCATGGTGTCCGCGCCACCGCCGCCATGGATATGGACATCGACAAAGCCGGGTAGCAACACATCAGCGTCATTAGGGATCACATCATGCGTGGGATCCCCACTGATATGGGTGATGATGCCATCCGAGATACCAACGGTCACGCGAGCCAGGATGCCTTGTGGGGTTACCGCAAATGCGGCATCCAGGGTTGTCATCGCTGAGCAGGGGTTCCTAGTGGCTGCTCTGGAGCAGGTGTTGGTTGCGTGGCTGGCTTGGCTTCGAGCTGCTTGATGCGTGTTTCCAGGGCATCGATTCGCTTTAGGAGGTCATCAGATGCCGGTGCTGGTGCATCCGTCTTTGTTCCTTTAGCGAGCGACTCATCGATCATCTGCTGCACTCTCTTCACATTGACGGTTGGCTTGATGCCACCGCTCTTTTGCGCAGCTTCGACTGGGTTGTTCTTGTAGAGCCAGAAGCTAACGGTTGAGAAGAGAAAGAGGGGAACGAGCGAAACGAGAAACTTCTGGAAGACTTTGCCATCAGATCTGCCGTTTGCATCCGGTTCAAATGCCTTGACCAGCACGATACTGACGAGGTAAAGGCCGGACATCGGGATAGCCATCAGGAGCATCGTGGCTGGGTCGTTCGTCGGCGTAAAGATTGCAGCTAGCGCCGCAATAACGACCACTGCATGGCGCCAGTAAGTGACCATCATTTTGGAGTTGATGATCTTAATCTGGCTAAGGAAAAGCAGGAGAACTGGCAGCTGGAATGCAAGCGCAAACGCGACCAGAATCTTTACTGTAAGGAGCAGATAGTCTTTTGCATCCTGCAGAACGGTTGCATCCGGGACATCGGAGACGTAGAGAGCCATCCAGCCATATGCGGATGGCAGCGCAGAGTAGCCAGTTCCAGCTCCTGCGAGGAGGAGGAAGCCTGCAAATGGCGCGAGGAAGCGGAGGGGTTTGCGTTCTTCAGGGGTGAGTGCCGGCCGTACAAATGCCCAGATCTCATAAATGATAAACGGGAGGGCGACAGCGATTCCTGCGAAAAGACAGGTTTCGAGGCGTAGCAGGAATGCATCCTGAATGCCGCGGAACACAGGCTTTGCATCCGGCAACTTTGCAAGAACAACGTGTGCTGGTGCAAAGAGAATGTTATAGATCACCGGGAACAGGTTGTAAGTCGCAATCATCCCAACGAGCACATAGCCCATCATTCGAAAAATGCGGTTGCGCAGCTCAGCAAGGTGCTCGACGAGCTCCATATGCCCATCTTCGCCTTGTTCGTTCCGTTTTGAAAAGAGACCCATATCCTTCTATCTTATCGTTGCATCACCCGATTTGTTCCCCGTATCGAGTAAAAACGGTAGGGCACGCAAGGGTTGGTGGAGTGTGTCGGCGTTTCTGGATGGCAAAAAGAAAGCGCCTCCTGCGGAGCAGGAGGCGCATCGTTGTCGTATCCGCGAAGTTTACTTCTTGACGGTTTTCACTGGTGCTGGAGCTGGCTTGTCAAGCGTCACCACGGTGAAGGACTTGAACTTAGCAGGAACCTTGGATTCCTGTTGCGTCTCACCTTGCATCCCGAATGCGTTTCCAAAGCTACCCATGCCAGAACCGAAGCCGGAACCGCCCATGGATGGCATATCGTCATCGCCACCCATCATTCCAGCGCCACCGCCCATACCGCCCATCATTCCACCCATTCCGCCCATCAGTCCCGCACCACCGGATACACCGGCGCCTGGAACCATGCTTGCAATCACGGATGCTGGTGCATCACCATCGACTTCAACCGTTGTCTCAGTACGAACAACCTTGCCAGCCTTGAAGCCGAACCAGATCATGCGGGTCATCTTGACCTTAGCACCATCCATTTTGGCTGCTCCGCCGTAGATTGGCATCGAGACGCGGCCTTCAAATGTCTGCTTGATACGCGCAGTCTGGTAGCCATCTTGCCATTCAAGCGATTCGAGGACATTGTTTGCGACCACGGTTGGAGGCGCATCTAGGGTTGCCCACTCAAGTAGGACTGGAGTTCTGGACTGCCATGGCTGACCAACACGGACACGCTGCCCGCCGAGGTCAATCACTGGAAGTGCGACGTACGCACCAGGACGATCTGCGGATGCAACACCGTATTCCAGCGTC
>CAIWTR010000475.1 GCA_903915615.1 uncultured Armatimonadota bacterium | reverse complement strand
GTGTCGACTGGCTGCTCCGAGTTCCGTATCATCCAAGAAGCTGCTCGCAGTCTCGTAGCATAGTCCGACATCATCCATAATGCTGCTTGCCATTGCCAATGCTGCCACTCCGACATCAACGTGACTAGAAGAGCGCGCCAGGAAACAAAGCCTGCGGCAGCACCGCATGATTGAGCCAAGATGGCTGCGAAGAGCACGACAGAAAGTCCAGTCCAGTTTCTTTTTGCAAGATCGTTTTTCAAAGTGACGTTTGACGCTTCGCAACGAATATCACATTGCAAAACAATACTGAACTGTGAAATAAACGACGAGAGACCCCGAGGGAAAGGGAAGGGGAAGCGACCGACCCCGAGGAGAGGGAAGGGAAAGAGGCCGACAGATGGAGCAGAACCGATCCAAAACGACCAAACTAAAGCTGGGAAGGGAGCGGGGGGCGGGGCTGATTTTTGGTGCAATCGGCGCTGTGCAACGGGCCCCGTCGATCTAGAGTGGTCTCCGGGCTAACTGTGACCACCAAGCTTTCATAACGATGTTTCGCACAAACACCTTGCCCATGAACTGCAACTCACCGTGCCTGCTATAACGCTTGGACATGATGCGAGCCTACACCCAAGCTTAAGTCGGCGGCACTCAGGAGCAGCCGATGACAACATCGTTGTTCACCAGCAGGCTGTGCTCGCAAGGCTGTGCTCTGTAGCACCAGGCGACCGCGCCAATCATCAGGCCTCAACACATCGCACTCGACGCTCAAATCCAGTGGTGCGGGCACAACCAACGTTTCAGGAACCAAGTCTTGACGCACGTGCCATGCGACCCATCTGAAACATCTTTCTGTACCTTTCGGCTTAGTCTGCGAGCATTCGAAAGGGCTCGGCTTGGACCCGACCACCATGGGCATCCCGTGCGGCATCGTACTCTCGCTGCAAGTTTCCGTTGAGCAACTCCGCGAAAGCGTACTGTTCTCGATGCTCGAGCTGGTACCAACTCCGTGGGTTTCTGAAGAAGCGGTAGTCGTATCTGTCGTAAGCTGTGACCTCCGCTTTGATGTTCTGCGCTGCGTGGAGGTTCTTCCTTGCATGCTCGCGGCGGGCCCGTTGAGCTGATTGTTCTGCTGTCAGTCCGCTGTGACGGCACTGCGTGCCTGACCGCTGGCGAGCTTTCTGAATGCTTTCTGTGTGTTTGTGCTGGATGAATGTGTCCGCGAAGCAAGCTAGCCATTTCGTCAACTCCTGGAGGCAGATCGTGGCACGATCTGATTCCGTGCTGTACTTCTGAGAGTGCTCTGGAGCACCACTCGGCATGATGTTCAGACCGGCTTGCAACATGGCCGTGAAGAACGCTTTGGAACCGAAGGTGTTTCGAACCCATGCTGCGAAGATGCTGGTCTTTTGGTTCCTCTTCTTTTCTTGCTGGTCGTCTGTAAGGTTCTCTTTGAGCCAGTCGTTCATGATGTTGACATAAAGCTCACTTACTTCCTCGACCGATAGAGAAACGTAATCATCATAGAAACGTGCGCGATAGTCCATGGCACGCTGCATGTTTTCGATCAATTCCCCGAGGTCCTTCGTGAAGCAGCCAGTGTGTGCATCTCCAAGCTCAAGGACACCACGAGGCGCAAAACCAAAGAGGAGTTCTCTGCATATAAGTGCGATGACCTTTCGTTGTTCGGCATTTAAGGTCATCGTTGGCTCCTCTTGTGCAGCGAAGCAATTCACTGCTCCAGTGCTTTTGCCGCGAATGCGTCCATACAACATCATCAGCGTGAAGGCATTCTGCCAACTCTCGTCATCGGAAATCTGCGCCGCTGAAACCGCTGGCGGTTCCGACTTGTCCTGATCGTCGTCCTCGCTGTCGTCGGGCAAGTTCGGAACGGCTAAATTCGAGTTGTTGCTAGCTGCCCCGGTGCTGCTGACAGCAGGATGTTCTGTAGTTCCAGTGCATGGAGCGGCTGGAATCGAGCTGGTGCTGGACACTTCAGTTGCACTGGCCGCAATGTGCTCTGTAGCACCACTTGTTGGGGCGAGCGGACTCGAGCTGCTGCATTGTGCCCTCCTATTTGTCCACACACCGTGAGCATGATGTTTCCACGCACCGTTGGCGAGGCTAGCGGGCAGCATAATCGAAGGCCATGGGAATTTGGCGAGCACGATGTCGTGTTGCGCCTCCCGTCCTTTCACAACGCAAGGTTCTTGCACCAACATCAAGTTGATGCCGAGCGCCACATCCCCACTTTTGCACTCCAACAAGTTCGCTTTCGAAGTGGCTACGTGGACCGATGCGGCAGTGCACGCCCCGGCGAGCATCCGCAAATTGCTCGCTGTGGTGTTGAGATCGCCGCCGATGATGAAACGAGGCGTGGTGATATGCTTTGCGGCACCATCTGGCCAATCTCGCTGGTTGAGGCCTTTTTCCATGAGCTTTTTTACAACTGACTCCCGACCCTGCATAGTAAGTTTGTGGTTGTCGGAGGACGGCTGATGCGAGAGGAAAATGACGATGCGATCCTCATCTGATGGACCTTTTAAGTAGAGTGGCATGGCCCTCCTCCAGATCTGGGTGTTGTGGAGACCGTCGATTAAATCACCCTTCGTGATGCTGATTTCGGCGACGTGCACCGTGACCATTGCCTCATTGCGATCTGCCCACGAAAACGCCAAATCTCCACAGGTGTGGTTTGCAGCACCATCTTTCACAGCTTGTTCAAAGAGTTTTTTGGTGCCAGGCAAGAGGCCAATTTTCGGTTGGCCCACTTCTACCATACACAAGATCTTGATAGAATGGCGCTCGAAGAGCTCGTTCACTAATCTCTCAATATCCTCAAGGTGCCTCCGTGCGTTTTTCCCTGTGAGGGCTGCTTCCACGAGACCAAGATTCACGAATGCAATCGTCACCTGGTGCTCTGTAGCACCCGCCATGGCATCACCGAGTTCGACAGTGCTCTGTAGCACCTGTCGCAGTTGCCAGCGGATAGAGTTACAAAGTGAGCAAAACGGCTTGAGCTGCAAACGGTTTGCGTTGCACCCGTTGGACGTCATCGATTATGCGTGAGCTGCCTGCCCCGGTCCGGGAGCTACCGGTCCCGGTCCAAGAGCTCCTGGACCTGACTGATAGTCTCCAGACACAGTCCGGGAGGTCGTGATACAGAAGGAAGGGATCGCATTTTCCGGACGCAGTCCGTGAGCTCATAGATACGGCAGCTCATGGATTAGGAGGAGGGGAGTGGCGACCAGAGAAAGGGATGCGTGGAGGGTTGCCTGCAAGGCCTTTCGCAGACCTACGGCAGCCTTCCAGGAAGATTCCTGCAGCGTTCAGACCTTTCCGTGCCGCGGGGTGAAGGAGAGGCCGCAACTTTCTAGAAACATCCCACAAGCTCTCTGGAAGTCCAGGGTTTATTCTAACAGCCCCAGCTCGACTTCGGATAGCCAGAAATCGTGCGGCTTGGCCCCGGGTGGGTCCAATGCAATGTGCGTAGATGATTCCAAAGCCATTTCGTCGGTGACAACGTCGATGAAGCATGATGGAATCTGAAAGCGCAACCCGAAATGCAAACGTTTTCTCCGTCAGACACAGCGAGAGATACTGTAAGACGGCACGCTCAACCGCAACGAGAGCAACGGCGGCGCTGTTTGATTGCCGACTTGTTAACATGGTCGCCATCCAGAAACGTACACCCTGCCACATGAAAGACCGTGCAAGCCTGAGTAAAGCACACCTGCTCTGGAACCTCAACAACGGTCACCGTGAGTGCCTTCGTGAGGACGGATGGCTTGTGGAAGATGTGACCAATGAACAGTCCAAGCGCAACTCCGGTGAGAAACGTGATCGACAACGTCGCGAACCTCATGTCGCAACGGTCGGCAAGATGGCCAAAGCCAATCTTCGAGGCCCGAGTTAAACCTATCGCGATAAGGCCATTCGAATTGGTCTCTAAGGTAATTTACGGTCAGCAACTTGACCGCCTTGCCAACCGATGAGTCTAATCGTGTTAACCCTTCAGCCGCCATGAAGAGCTCGAAATACGACATGGATACGTCGGGAGAGATGTGCCCCGGCTGGGATGGAAGAGCCACAACAAAAATACTGCGATGAGCGATGGTTTCCTGAATGCATACCGGGACGGCCCGAAAGCGGGCCTTTCCAAGCATCTTGTTTGCTGTGTCGTTGGCACATGTTTTCCCCGTGGCTGGCACAGCAGTGATTTCTGCGTGGTGCCGTCGGGGAAACTCGAAATGCTCTGATGCATCAAAACAGGCG
>CAIWTR010000474.1 GCA_903915615.1 uncultured Armatimonadota bacterium | reverse complement strand
CCGTGTGAGATTGTTTCCCTCGCGGATGCCGATAATGCGGCGGAGCTGATGGCGCGCACTGCGGCATCGGTGAAGCCGGGCGAATCCTGGATTCCAGGAAACTAGCGCTTGGCAGATAGCAGCGTAAAGGCGAAAGCCATCCATAGTGGATGGTGGATCAAACCGGGCATCGCCCTCCTCTCAGGCGCACTCATGTGGTGCGCCTTTTCGCCTTTAAACATCTGGCCGCTGGCATGGGTCGCGCCGGGAATCCTGATGTGGTTGATTGCGCACAGCAAGCGTGCCCGGTCGGCGATGCTTTATGCAGCGCTCCATGCCGCGGCGTTATACGGCATCGGGGTCGAGTGGATGCGCGCCATCGATGATGGCCCCTACATCGGCTTAGTCCTCCTCGAGACGATTCTGTTTGGCATTTTCGGTTTGATTACCGGTGCAGTATTGCCGAAAATCGGCAATCGCTATCGACCATTGATGTTTGCTGCTGCCTGGGTCTGCTTTGAGTGGGCGCGCTCCACGGGCACGTATGCATTTCCCTGGTTTCTGACATCCACTGTTTTCAGTCACCCGATGGCGTTGCCGTGGCTGCAGGCCGCGGAGGTGATGGGCGGCTGGGGTGTGAGCGCGAGTGCGGTGTTTATCAGTGGATGTCTGGTACACGCGGCGATGACCCGTCGGTTTAAGCCTGCGATCCTGGCGGTCGGTCTTATCACTGTGCAGGGAATTCTTGGCCTCTTTAGTATTGCATCGTGGTCAACGCGAACGCTGGACTCCGATTATCCGGGACGAACATTCGGTCTTTTGGTGCAGGGTAATGAAGACCGCGGCGTGGACCGCGGGAGCGCACTTCAGCAGTATGCGGACATCACAGCAACCCGTATCCGGGAGCTGAACAAGGAACACTCCGACAGAGTGGATCCCGCAAGCCCGGAGACAAACCCAGCGGCGACCCCGAACCCGCGTGTGGTGGATTTTGTCCTCTGGCCGGAGGGAACCGTGCCCATCACGCAGAGCGACCTCCCAGTGTTTGCATCCTTGTCGAAAGCTTGGAACACAACGCTGATTACGGGGCTCGGTGAGCATCGGCAAAGTGGGGATGTTGGCAATGTGATCCGAGCATTCGACCCGGATGGCCATATCGGGGATGCGTACGCAAAGCGTCAACTGGTGCCATTTGGTGAGTTCTTCCCGCTTCGGCAGTATTTGGACCCGATTTTCGAGCGCTATGGCGTGAACTATCCGAACTACACGCCGGGGCAGCGTATCGGTGTTGTGAGTGCCGGCGGCGTAAAGCTAGGCCTTGGGATTTGCTACGAGACGGCATTTGGCTACATTTCACGCGACAGTGTGAATGCCGGTGCGACGGCGCTTGCGTATGTGACGAGTGACCAGACCTACGATGGCACGATTGAGCAAAAGCAGCACTTTGACACAGCGGTTGTGCGTGCGGTGGAGGTGCGTCGGCAAATGGTCCGCGCATCCAGTACGGGTCTGACGGGAGTTGTACAGGCATCCGGTCGTGTCGAGAAAAATCCCTACGGCGGCAGCGCGGCGCTCCTCCCTGCGATGAAGCCTGGCGTCCTAAATGTCGTCATCGAACCGATAAAGGACATCACTCTCTTCACCCGCTTCGGCGACTGGTTTGTCTGGTGCTGCTGGGGCGTGTGTCTGGCAGCGGTGGGCGGCGTGGTGGGGCGAAGACAGAAGTAGGTTGGATCCCCAAACGCATCCGTCAATCAATCAAGCCCAAACATACCCACCCCGCGGGAACTCAGCCCACCCTGTAATTCCGTATAGTGGTTTCAATGACTGTCAGCGTGAAACCCAGCGTCCTCAAGTGGGCCCGTGAACGGGCTGCACTTTCGCTTGCGGAACTTTCAACGCAACTGGGAACGACCACGAAACCTGCCCCACTCGCAGAGTGGGAACAGTCGGGCTGCATGCCTCTCAAGACATTGGAAAAATTCGCACAAAGAACCCATGTACCGTTTGG
>CAIWTR010000473.1 GCA_903915615.1 uncultured Armatimonadota bacterium | reverse complement strand
GAACAAACCTCTGCGTAGAGGCGGACCGTGGTGTCCGCCCGCGCCGTTCGACACGGATTGGTCACTATTGATGTCGATGTTTACGCTTGCCGGGTGGATGCATCGCGTGTGTGCCGATCTCGCCGGATGTTATGAAAATTCTGTTTGCTGCTCGGTTCGGCTTCGCTTGTTCGTTGCTTGATGCGGTCTTGTGGGGCGACCATCCCCGATGGTCACGACTGGGTCATTTGGTAACGATCTGTTGGTTTTGACCATCGTGGATGGTGCCCGCCCTGACAGACGCCGAATGATCCGTGGCTTGCAACCCCCGTCGGCTGAAATGTCCGGCTCCCGGCACACCCGCTCCACATTCCACCCGGCGTCGCGTTGTTAGGTGTAAATGTTTGATTGTGGGTTTGTGGATTGCTGTGTCCGCATGCGCTGGAATGACCCCAGACACAAAAAAACGACGCATCCTCTGGATCGTCGTTTCGCTTTATCAACCACTGTTTCAACGGCTCATGTTATTAGATTACCAAATGGAGCTGAATTTTGCATCCGGGCTGTTATCTCGTAAATGCTGTCTAGAGGAAAATGTGGTGGAAATGAACGGCATATTTGCAGTTTAGTGGACATTAAGGAGATTTATGCCTATGAATACGTGGTGGTGAGTGTTCTGTAAATATCTCGTAATGTGGGAGCCGACTAGAAGTTAAACAAGCATCTGGTTCGCAACATTGACGCATTAGTGCCTATTGGGCCATGCCATAAACTGGGAACATGAATACAAAGTTGTCGCTCTTCGTTCTCCCATTTGCCGTATTCGCAACCATCAGTCTTGGTAATGCGTTTGCTGCACCTGTTCAACATGGGAAATGGATTGACCTGACACATCCCTTTTCTGAGAAGACACTCTACTGGCCAACAGCCAAGTCATTCACATTGGAGCAGGAGTTCCACGCACACACTGACAAGGGCTACTTCTATGCCGCCAACCGCTATTCGGCATCCGAACACGGCGGGACTCACATCGATGCGCCTATCCACTTCTCGGAAAAAGGCAAGACCGTTGACCAGCTGTCATTGGATCAGCTGAGCGGGGATGCCATCGTCATCGATGTCGCACGCAAAGCAGCCACCAATCGCGACTACCAGATTTCCGTAAGTGACATCAAAGCGTTCGAGGCAAAGTATGGACGGATCCCGAAAGATGCCATCGTACTTTTCCGCACCGGGTATGCCAAGCGCTGGCCAGATGCGAAATCCTACCTAGGTACCGCCGAGCGCGGTCAGGATGCCGTGGCAAAGCTTCACTTCCCTGGCCTGCATCCGGATGCGGCACGCTGGCTTGTCAAAAACCGCACCATCAAGGCTGTTGGCCTCGACACCGCGAGCATCGACTATGGGCAGTCAAAGCTCTTTGAGAGCCACCAGGTCCTGATGGCAAAGAACATCCCGGCGTTTGAAAATGTCGCATCCCTGGATAAACTCCCCCCGACCGGCAGCTACATCGCCGCCTTCCCGATGAAAATCCAAGGCGGCTCCGGTAGCCCACTGCGCATCGCGGCGCTGGTGAAGTAGGGGGGGCGTTTCGAAACCCGAAAAGTTGATTCATGTGTCAGAATTGGTCGATGCACGAAGCGGCTAAACAGTGGGAGAGTCTGTTCCTGGCTCTCCCCAAATGCTATAGGAGATTCTCCAATAAACTGGGTAGTCATACCAGAACAGACATCGCAGCGACAAACTTGGAACAACTACTGATTCCAGATTCAAACATCGTCTCATCGTTCTTCGATTTTACGAATTGCTGGCGTACTCCAACATCCCGGGACTTTTGCAAGGCGGGCACGCTTGTCGAGGCCGAGGTGACGGGCTGGTCGCTCAACCTAGGACACTATGAGGGCTTCGACCGGGTGTGAGGATGTCTCCGATGAGGACCTCAGGCACAGCTCGAAATACTGCATTACGAGTTGGAAACTCTCAACGCACAGGCACGCGTATTGGAGCAAACCATCGCCACGAATGTGGCTGAGCTGCTCGAATAATGAAACAAGAACTGATTCGTAGTCTTACAGATACCTTTGAAGGTCATGCGCAACAAACCGAGAGTGGGGTTGAGTACTGGTTGGCGCGCGACATCCAGCACCTGCTCGGTTACGGGGAGTGGCGCAACTTCAACAATTCAGCCATTTTCAAGGCAAAAACGGCCTGCGAAATTTCTGGTCACTTGGTCACTGACCATTTTGTTGGCGTCAACAAAATGGTCGATTTGGGCTCTGGCAGCCAGCGTGTGATCGAAGACATCATGCTCACGCGCTACGCATGCTACCTGATCACTCAGAATGGTGATTCCCGAAAATCAGAAATTGCTTTTGCACAGACCTACTTCGCAATACAGACACGTCGTGCCGAACTTATCGAACAGCGTCTACTCGAAACCGAGCGTCTCAGTGCACGTAGGAAGTTAAGTGCTACGGAGAAAGAACTGTCGGATGTGATTTTTGAGCAGACTGGAGGCAATGAGAATTTCGCGCTTATCCGCAGCAAGGGAGACCAGGCACTTTTCAACAAATCTACGCAGTCAATGAAGGCGCAATGGAAGGTGCCAGATAGCCGACCACTTGCAGATTTTGCTCCAACGATTATTCTCAAGGCCAAGGACTTTGCTGCTGAAATCACCATTTTCAATGCTCGGCAACACGATATGACAACCGAATCGACCATCTCGCATGAGCACGTAGCAAACAACCAAGCTGTGCGTAACACGTTGCTTGAGCGTGGGATTCGACCAGAGGTGCTGTCCGCCGCTGAGGATGTCAAAAAGGTGGAGCGTCGCCTTGCATCCGAGGACAAAAAATCTCTCATGCATCCAGAGGCCCTATCGGTCGAGGAAACGTCATGAGGATGACTATATGGAGCGCACGAAAACGGGTACCTGTATGCCCCAATTGCCACTACATGCACCACCGCAGAGAACCACCTTACAATGTGGAACAACTACGTGCGATGCTGCACTAGCCCCACAACCCCTACTTCCCAGTCTTCAGATACTTGTCAAACCACGCGAACAGCGCCGCATCTGCGACCTTGGATTGCTCGGCGTTGAAGCCGTGGCCTCCGCCGCTAATTGTTGTGAGCTCCGCTTCGCAGCCTGCCGCTAAGAGGCGATCCACCATCCAGATCGATTGCTCGTAGGCCACATACTTATCCTGCGTCCCGTGGATACAAAGCGTCG
>CAIWTR010000472.1 GCA_903915615.1 uncultured Armatimonadota bacterium | reverse complement strand
GATGTGTTTGCGCTTCCAAGCCGCACCGTTGGTAACTGGAAAGAGCAATTTGGCCGTGTCATCGCAGAAGCCGGCGCTGCAGGCATCGCAGTGATTGGGTCCGATTCAGGCGCAATCCCCGATGTGATCGGAGATGCTGGGATTGTCTTTCCGGAAGGCGATGAAGCGGCGATCGCGGATGCAATCCGCACGCTCCTCGAACAACCTGCGCTTCGCGCAGAATATGGTGCCAATGGCCGCCGTCGCGCAGAAGAGCTCTTTTCATGGCAACCTGTTGCCCAACAGTACAGCGATCTGTTGCTTTACCTGTCCGGTCTCAAAGAACGCCCGGACTTTACGCAAATCATCGTCTAGTCGCTATATCTTCAGATAGCGCTGTAGGCTCATCAAAGACCCAACCACGCCCAAAAGAACGCCCATACCGATAATCGCGCCGCCGACCGGTAGTGGTGGGATCTTTGCGGCATACATCACGATGATGGGAATCGGCTCCGTGAGCTTACGGACATAAAATCCGGCGCTGTAGAGAATGAGGCTGGCTGCCATTCCGCCGGCAAGCCCATGAATCATCCCCTCTAAAACTAACGGGAGGCGGATAAAGCCTGCCGTTGCACCAACAATGCGCATGATGTGGACTTCACGACGACGTGCGTGGACACTTAAGCGGATGGTATTCATCACGACCAAGAGCGCACCACCACCGAGGAGAAAGCCTCCGATGATGCCAAGGTTACGTAGAAAGTCACCAATCCGTACAACGGTGCGCAGCTCATCCTCGGGGACATCCACACTTTCAACCTCGCCGTGCCAGGACTTTGCCTGAAATGCGACATCGGCTGCAGACTTCGGATCATCCAGCTTCACCAAAAGTGTGTGTGGGAACAGGTTCGGGATACCGGTTGTGTCAATCGGCATCGCTTTCATTTGGGTCTTGAAGGAGTCTTCACGGCTGATGAAGATGACTTGCTTAACGCCCTTTATGTCGAGGAGTTTCCGCTTGATCGGCCCTAGATCAGATTGTGGGATGTCGGCGCGGCAAAACACACGGACCTCAAAGGCATCCACAGTCTTCTGCGCAAGGTGCCTCACCTGCCAGGCGGCGATGAAGAACGAGCCGCAGAGGCTTAAGGCAACAGCAAGACTGGAAATCGCGGCGGCTGTCATGATGCCATGACGCATCAGATTGACATAGGCCTCACGAATCAGAAACGGGATTGACCGGATCAAGTTGTTGCCTCCAGGTCATCCACGCCGTACGAACCAACCGCATCATCCCGGATGATACGCCCGCCGGAAAGCGCCACAACACGTTTCTGCAGCCTGTCGACCGCTGATTTGTCGTGGGTTGCGACGACGACGGTCGTTCCACGCGCAGCCGTCTCCGCGAGGAGATCCATGATCTCGGCGCCGGTCTTAGGATCGAGGCTACCAGTAGGCTCATCGGCGACGAGGAGTGGCGGGTCGTTGATCAATGCCCGCGCGATGGCGACGCGTTGCTGCTCGCCTCCAGAAAGCTCATTTGGGTAGGCATCGGCGCGATGTAACATCCCGACGCGCTCGAGCACCTCTGGTAGGCGCTTCCGCGTCTCCCGGCGGCTTTGCCCGATGACGTGACACGCGAAAGCGACATTTTCCCAAACTGTGCGGCGTGGGAGCAGGCCAAAGTCTTGGAGGATGATGCCCATTCTGCGGCGGACATAGGGCGTGTCGCTGGACTTTGCGGTCGTCAGGTCACGGCCATTGACCCAGACACGGCCGCTAGTCGCACGTGCATCCATGTACAGCAGCTTGAGAATCGTGGATTTACCCGCGCCAGTTGCTCCGACCAGAAAGACGAAATCACCGTGGGGAATCATCAGGTCGATGTCAGAAAGCGCCTTTACGCCATTTGTATATTGAACACTTACATTGCTGAGCGCAATGATGGGTTCTGAGATGGTGGGGCTGGCTTGAGCGCCGATTCCGGGCGCTGCAAGGATGGATGCGGGATCGGG
>CAIWTR010000471.1 GCA_903915615.1 uncultured Armatimonadota bacterium | reverse complement strand
CTGCAGTTTTCAATCATCTGCTGAGCAACATCGACATCCTTCCACTCACCAATCGCAACCGGCTTCTTTTCAAGCGTCTTGTAGACATCAAAGAAGTGCTCCACTTCGCGGAGGACGTGCGTCGGGAGATGTCCAAGTGTTCGGACACCGGAATACCGAGGATCATGTGCAACGCGTGCAAGAATCTTTTCGTCTGCGCCTTTTTCATCACGCATCAAGAGGACACCCAATGGACGACAGGTGACAACACATCCACAGAAGGTTGGATGACTCCCGATGACAAGGACATCTAGTGGGTCGCCATCAGCGCTCATCGTCCCAGCAATCCAACCGTAGTCAAATGGGTAGAAGAGCGGGCTGTAGAGTGGACGATCCAAGCGGAAAATGCCATGCTCACGGTCATATTCGTACTTGTTCGATGACCCACGTGGGATTTCAATGACGGCATTGACTTCCTCGGGTGCATTATCACCGATGGGCAATAGTTCGTAACTTCTTGACATCGTAAACTCCTAAGCTGCGGTTACCGCACCGATTAGCGCGTTGACATCGGCAAAACCGTTCTCAACACAATACTTCTCAATCCCATCGATAACTTCGAGGGAAAGCGTGGGATCAACAAAATTGCCCGTGCCGCAGGCCACAGCAGTCGCGCCCGCGAGCATGAACTCGATGGCATCCAGTGGACAGGCAATGCCCCCCATCCCGATGATTGGAATCTTGACGGTGTTGTAACAGCGCCACACAGCAAGCAACGCAATCGGTTTTACCGCAGGCCCACTGAGGCCACCGGTGATGTTTGCAAGGCGGAATTTCCGCTTGCGCGGATCAATCGCTGTCCCGACAACCGTGTTAATCATGCTAAGGGCATCCGCGCCAGCATCCTCACACGCCTTTGCAATCACACGAATGTCCGTCACGTTTGGGGACAGCTTCGCGATCACGGGCATCGATGTAACTTTACGCACCGCAGCAACCACCGATGCGGCCAGCTGTGGATCCGTCGCGTAGTCCAGACCATGCGAGACATTTGGACAGGAAATGTTCAGTTCGACGGCATCCGCCGCACCAGCTGCCGTCAGGCGCTCGACTACATAGGCAAAGTCATCGGGGTTTTCGCCCGGGACATTGACGATAATCGGACAATCGAAGCCACGCAGATACGGAGCCTTATTGGCTAGGTAGTCATCGATGCCGCCATTTTGCAGCCCGATAGCATTCAGGATTCCCGATGCGGTTTCAACGATGCGCTGAGGCGGGTTACCCAGCCGTCGCTCACGTGTCGTGGCTTTTACCGTTACCGCCCCGAGGCGGTCAAGCGGCACCAAGTCCTTGGTTTCACTGCCAAATCCGAATGTTCCGCTCCCTGTTGTGACAGGGTTACGCATTTTGAGGGAGCCGATTTGCACGGTCATGTTCACGGTGCTCACCATGCCACCTCACACCCGGGATAAACCGGACCATCGGTACACGTTCGCGAGAAAACACCATCACGCATCTTTACGACGCAGCCAACACAGATCCCCACACCACATGGCATGAATGTCTCAAGCGAAACCTGGCAATCTACTCCGTGCGCTTCGCTAAGCTCACCAACGGCTTTCATCATCGGCGTTGGCCCACAGGTGTAGACACGACTGTCAGATTTCAACAACGGAAGCAGTGCATCGGTGACACGACCATGCACACCAGCAGAACCATCATCCGTACAGTAAATGACCTCGACACCCGCATCGAGAAGACCATCATCTCCGACCAGAAGATTTGCGGTCCGCGCGCCGATAATCACCGTAACCATGGCATCTGGTGCACTCGCACGGATTGTCTTGGCCAAATAGTTAAGCGGAGGAACTCCATAACCACCCCCCACGAGGATGTGATGTATTCCCTTTATCGGCTCTGGATCAAAGATGCGCCCGCCCAGCGGACCGAGGACATCAATGGAATCGCCGGGGAGCATACGAGACATCGCGGTGGTCGTAGGTCCATAGACAGAAAACAAAATCGAGATTTCACCTGCATCCGGGTTCACCGTGTAGACAGAAAAAGGCTTACGCAGGATTGCGGAACCTGTATCTGCGGCAACAGCGATGAAATGCCCTGGGCGGGAATGCGAGGCCAAATGGGCACTCTTCATGGTCAGCACAAAGTGCCGTGGCGCAGAAAGTGGTGTAACCGAGACAACCTGCGCAGCTTCCTTTTTAATCACAGCAAAGTATATCCTGATGCCAACAAACCGGAATAACTCGTCCGTTTACACACCATGTAGAAAATTAATCATTCACTTACTTGACACCATTACACTCACATGAAAGAATAGACCATCGCACAAAATGAGTCACTTTGACACCATCACCAAAGCGACAAGAGCAAGGAGAAAGCCACTATGCCAAAAACAGTAGGAATTGACCTCGGAACGACGAACTCATGCGTCTCCGTACTTGAAGGCGGAGAACCAGTCGTAATCGCGAATGCAGAAGGTGCGCGTACAACACCATCGATTGTTGGCTTCTCAAAAACAGGCGACCGCCTCGTCGGAGCACCAGCAAAGCGCCAGGCAGTTGTAAACCCTGACCGCACACTGATTTCCATCAAGCGCTTCATGGGTACCGATCACCGGTCCACCATCGATGGAACCCCATACTCCCCTGAGCAAATTTCTGCGATGATTTTGCAGAAGCTCAAAGCAGATGCTGAGGCGTATCTTGGTGAATCGGTCACCGCCGCTGTCATCACCGTCCCTGCTTACTTCAATGACTCCCAGCGCACCGCCACCAAGAACGCCGGTGAGATTGCTGGACTCAAAGTCCTCAGAATCATCAATGAGCCAACCGCTGCAGCACTTGCGTATGGTCTTGACAAAAAGGACAACGAAACCATTCTGGTCTACGACCTCGGTGGTGGAACCTTTGATGTCTCGATCCTCGAAGTTGGTGATGGCGTCTTCGAAGTAAAGTCAACCAGCGG
>CAIWTR010000470.1 GCA_903915615.1 uncultured Armatimonadota bacterium | reverse complement strand
GTGATAGGCGTAATCCTAGTGGTTATCGGATTCTTCCGCAAACGCTAACCGCTGCTAGATGTTTCGGTGGATGGGGGAGCAGATCTACCCATCCACCAGTTTCTTCGTAAATGTGAGCAACAAGCCATCATCTACGGTGACTTGTTCGCCGTAACTGGGCGATTTTCCATCGGCGAACAAACCCGCACCCGTCGGAATATAGCCACGTTTTACATACATCCGCTGGGCGGCGCCGTAGTCGGCAGTCAACCCCACAGCGATGCCAACGATGGAATTCACGGACCGTGCCTCCTCTTCGATGGCATCCATGAGTGCGCTTCCGATTCCACGATTCCTGTAACATGGCAGCACATTAAAGTCTGCAATTTCTGGTGCGCCTATCGCTAGGAATTCTCCGTGGTGCGATGCAAACAGCAACGTAACGTAGCCCGCAAACACACCATCCACGCAGGCAACCAGCACCAGACGTTCGTTTTTAGCTTGTTCATCCAGGTAAGCCCAATATTGGGATGCCGGTTTGTTCCATCCAAGTACGGCAAACGCAGCCGCAATCTCTGGAATATCGGCATCGGTTAAACGGGCAATCGAAATCATACACGATTCTACCAACTGCGTTTCGTCCCACTCGTATCACGCTCATCGACCCGCCCAAGCGATACAATGCCCCCGGCATGACTAGCGGCAAGATACTTCTTTCGCTCCCCATCGGCGACAAGGTGGGACTCGCATTTTCTGGTGGTCTGGACACATCCGCAGCAATCGCGTGGATGCGTGACAAGGGCGCAATCCCGTTTGCTTATACGGCAAACCTCGGCCAACCAGATGAAAAAGACTACGACGACATCACGCGTCGGGCAATGGAATACGGAGCCGAGCAAGCGCGTCTTGTCGACTGCCGTGAACCGCTGGTTGCTGAAGGCCTTGCTGCGCTGATTTGTGGTGCATTCCATATCGAATCAGGTGGCAAGAAGTACTACAACACGACGCCAATCGGCCGTGCTGTGACCGGTACGGTTTTGGTGCAGGCGATGCGTGCAGATGGTGTTGAAGTTTGGGGAGATGGCTCCACTTACAAAGGCAACGACATCGAGCGTTTCTATCGCTACGGTCTCATGGCCAATCCTTCACTGCGCATTTACAAGCCTTGGCTGGATGAGACATTTGTCAATGAGCTCGGTGGTCGTAAGGAAATGTCTGAATGGCTGACATCCCATGGCTATCCATACCGCGATAGCGCCGACAAAGCCTACTCGACGGACTCTAACATTTGGGGTGCGACGCACGAAGCCAAAGACCTTGAATTTCTCCAGAATGGCCTCAACATTGTTGAGCCGATCATGGGTGTAAAGTTCTGGGATGCATCCGTGGATGTCCCAGCCGAAACAGTTTCGATCACATTTGTTGAAGGCTTCCCGACAGAGATCAATGGCAAGACGTTTGCTAGTGCCGTTGACCTCGTGGAAGAGGCTAACCGTATCGGTGGCCGCCATGGCATCGGAACATGTGACCAGATCGAGAATCGTATTATCGAGGCCAAGAGCCGTGGAATCTATGAAGCGCCTGGAATGGCATTGCTCCACGCAGCCTATGAGCGCCTCGTCGCGGCCATTCACAATGAGTCCACGATTGATAACTACCGAACGCTTGGACGAAAGCTCGGACGCTTGCTCTACGAAGGGCGCTGGTTTGACCCACAGGCACTGATGCTCCGCGACACCATCACAAAATGGATTGGCCGCGCGGTGACCGGAACGGTCGTCCTTGAGCTGCGCCGCGGTGATGACTACTCCATCCTGGACACAACCGGCCCTGAGCTGACCTATCAGCCAGAGCGCCTCAGTATGGAAAAGGTCGAGGATGCACCATTTAGCCCGCTGGACCGTATTGGTCAGCTGCAAATGCGAAACCTTGACATCGCAGATTCACGGCAAAAGTTAGCCGTATATTCCCAACTGGGGGCGTTGCCAGCCGATGGCATCCGGGCACTGCTCGGTGATCAGGAAAGTGGACAGTCATGAGTGCAAATAAGTCAGGTGGAACAGCCCCGGAAGTAAGAGTCGGTCTGCGCGTTGAAGATGAGACGCTTACCTTCTTTGGAACCGAGGAAGTCAATTTTAAGATTGGTCAAGGCTGGACCGTTGTTGCTATCAACCCAGGCGATGCCTACGTTGATCAATATGAAGAGGGCGGCGAGGTCTACGAGACGCTGGCTGGAGCTGACTTGGTGGTTGTACTAAAGGCACCAACGCATCTAAACGGAGCCGCAATCTAATGGCACTCTGGGGTGGAAGGTTCGACACACCAACAGATGCACTTGTCTGGCAGTTCAATCAATCGTTGCCATTTGACCGCAAGATGTGGCGCGAAGACATCACAGGCTCGATTGCACATGCTCGGATGCTCGGTGTTCAGGGAATCATCCCTGCCGCCGATGCCGATGCGCTGGTTGCTGGCCTCGTTGCCCTACGTGATGACATCGATGCTGGAACAGCCGAGCTTCCTCCGGATGCCGAAGATATCCACTCTGCGGTGGAACAGCTCTTGCGTGAACGCCTTGGACCGGCAGTCGCTGGAAAACTCCATACGGGCCGCAGCCGTAATGACCAAGTTGCTACTGATATTCGCTTGTGGCTTCGTGGTCGTTGCGACACACTGAAACTGGCACTGCATGGACTTCGTATGCAACTGGTCGAGCTGGCGGATGCCAACCCGGATGCCATCCTTCCTGGACGGACCCACCATCAGCACGCACAGCCCGTCTATCTGGCACATCACCTCTTGGCGTACTTCTGGATGCTTGGCCGTGATGAATCGCGCATCGTGGATGCGCGTACCAGAATGAACCTGCTTCCCCTTGGCGCAGGTGCTCTCGCTGGGACACCGTATCCGTTGAACCGTCATATGGTCGCGGTGGAGCTCGGCTTCGATGGCGTCATCGAGAATTCACTGGATGCCGTTGGGGACCGTGACTTTGCAATCGAAGTCACCGCAGCCTGCAGCATCACGATGATGCACTTGTCCCGGTTTGCTGAAGAGATCGTCCTTTGGATGTCCCCTGAGTTTGGGTTTATAGAGCTCTCGGATGCCGTAACAACGGGCTCGAGCATCATGCCGCAAAAGAAGAACCCTGATGTTGCTGAGCTCATCCGTGGAAAGAGTGGGCGGGTTTATGGAGACCTCGTTACGCTTCTCACGCTGATGAAGGGCCTTGTGCTCGCTTACAACAAAGACCTACAGGAAGATAAAGAGCCTCTGTTCGATGCTGTTGAGACGACAGAGCTATGTGTCACTCTAATGCAGCGAATGCTCTCCGATGCAAAGTTTAAGAAGGACAGAATGCTTGCATCCATGCATGGCGATTTTTCGACTGCAACGGATTTGGCCGATGCTCTTGCCGTTGATGGTGTCCCGTTCCGCGAAGCGCATGAGATTGTTGGCCGGGTCGTCCGCGGCAGCATCGAGGCTGGAGTTGGCTTGGAAGATCTGACCTTGGCTGATTTACAACAATATGATGTTCGCTTTACTGCGCGTGCCCTCGATGCGATTACGCCCACGGCAAGTGCCAATGCGCGGACATCTTATGGTGGAACCGCACGCACAAGCATAGATCATCAGCTCGTCCAAGCACGGATTGCATTGGGTCTCTAAGCGGGAACAGCCAAGCAGTTAATGCACGTAGACAGGTTCAGTGCTACAAAAACCTGCTACCCGTGGTAGCATCGTCAGTTGGGATATCTAGTATGCAGAACATAAAAGTCCGCTGGTGGAACTCATTCAATATTCTTGGCATCCTCATGCTGGGGCTTGGGATTTGTGGATTTGTATTCAAAGGCAAGTTTGTGTTCGATCCGGGCCGACCAGCGCTAGGCTATGAGTCAGCGTTGTATGTGGTAACCGGGGGCTTGATGTTCATCAATGCGTGGTTGACACCAACACCGGTGCTTCCAGACAAAGCAAAAGTGCAGAGTAAAGCAGTCGTGTCGACTCAAGAATCTGCTGAAGGAAAGAATGGATAATGGCTAAGGAAGTCTCTATCGAAGAGGGCGTCGTAAAGGTCGTCCGCTGCTCAGTCACCAATGAACCGATGCAGAATGTCCCGGGTTGGTATTCGGAGGTCAAAGTCCGTTTTGTATCAGACAAGGGCCGAAAGACCACGGATGTCCATGCGGATGTCCTGCCTCCAGATGAGCCTGTCGTCAAGCCTGTTGATGAAGAAGAAGGCGACATCAGCCTTGATGAGCTTCAGGATGAAGAAGAAGCAGGCGAAGATGTTGATGGAGTCGATGGCGAAGTCGATGTCGTGTCGCTCCTTGAAGATGACACCGACGAAGAATAGGCTAGTCAGCTAGACTCTTGAAAACGCACCGTGATGCTTCGCATCACGGTGTTTTTCTTTACTCGGACACGGATGCATCTGGAAGCGATGCACCTGATATTGAAACGACCCGCCACGTGCCTGGCAGAAATGGGATGTCGGGTGTGGGGCGTTCCAGACGGAACACCATTGATGTCTCTGGAGCTGACCAGACACCTTCCTGAGTACGCGTGTCGCGGGCTTGAAGGTTCGCAATTACCGTGTATTCATTGGTCCCCGATGCCGTGACGCTTACCGGCTGCAGGGTGGCTTGTATTCCTTGACGCTTCCATCGCATAAGCGCAAGCTGTAGCCGAGGCTTCGTCCAACCACCGGCAACAAAGTCTGGGGAAACCGTGTTCAACAGACCTCGGTTATCTGCTTGGTTAAACGCGCGTACCAGCGAAACCGCCTGCTGTTCGACAAGCGACCTTGGGGGAGGAGGGGGTTTGCGCGTCGCAACGACGGCACCGAGTAGCAAAAGTCCGATACCTGCGACGAGGAAGATTGGCTTTCGATGCCAATCCACGGGATTAGTACCCTCGCGCGACGTAGCCGCCGAGGAACCCGGCATAACCCATGGCTAGGGCACTTACGAGCAGGATGAGTGTGGTAAGCCAGCGTGGCGGCTCTTTTACAATCACTTGCAGCTGTGCAAGCATGATGAGGAGAATGCTACCAATCAGTCCACTGTTCCGGTGCCCAACAAGGCGACCAGCAGACCACGGTTCGATACCAAACCAACCATTCATGGCGGCAAGGCCGCTACACACAGCAGGGATACTAATCAATGCGCCTGCAATGACACAAAGGCGGATGAAGCTCTCACGATGCTCTGCGAGAATGCGGGTGGGGGCGATGCGGGCGACAAGTGCAGCAACTGCCATCGCAAGAGGGAAATGGACAGATGCTCCATGGATGTGCTGCCAAATTTTGAGAGGATCTTCTTCCATCTATGTTCCCGTATGTTCCCGACTGCCTGATTTATCAAATACTATCGGACATCCCGCTGGCGGACATTAGAATATCCGCTTCACCAAACGCACAATTGTCCGACCAGCCTGCGTGATGTACTCGACTCTGTCGGTTAACGCATGCATGAGTGCCCGACCACGGCCGCCTTCCGCATCCGTTTCAGGCATTGTCGCCACCGACGAAGGGCTGTACTCTCCAGCGCTGTCCACATCGATGACAATATCTCGACCGCTTCTGCGCGCCCGAACATGAATACGACAATCCTGTTCGCCATGCTCAACGGCGTTGGCACAGGCTTCACCGACGGCAAGACACAAGTCATCTCCAGCATCTGGGGAGAGACCCTCTTCCTTCGCCAGAATACGCATCGCGCGCCGCACGGCACTGACGTGTTCGCTGCGTCCTGACAGTTCGATAGTAAACAGATTGATGTCCGCCATAGTGAAAGATGCTCCATAGGCATCACCGACATTATAGAACCTAACGGCGGGAAATCCTTGCTTTGTGTAGTCGCACACGATAGGATTCTTGCGCGCTCCCGGATGGTGCAGCGGCAGCACGTCAGGTTCTGGCCCTGAAAACCGAGGTTCGAATCCTTGTCCGGGAATCAGCCCTCAGCTCACGCTGAGGGCTTTTTCGTTATTTGGCGTTCAGCAATTCCCGTGTCTTTTCAAGACCCGTACGGATGACCAACTCAACCGGTAACTGGTCGTACTCCGGATTGAACAGCTCAAGGCTAATGAAGCCATTCCAGCCTGACTTTTTCAGCTGACGGATGATCTGTCCTCCGGGTGCGATGCCATTCTGTGGGTAAACCCGGTCTTTGTCCGCAATCAGAGCAGCCGGCATCTCAGGGTAGTCATTGACGTGGAAGACACCCAGTTCCGATGCTCGTATGTCAGAAAGGCCGCGCAAGTCCGACTCGCCTTTGTAGAGGTGATAGATGTCGAGGAGCATTGTTGATCCTGCCGCACCTGCCATTCGGTAAACCTGCTTCACCGTGTCAAGACGCTTGAGATTCGTTGAAAATCCCCAGAGCTCGAGCTCGGGTTCTATACCTTCCTCACGACCAATCG
>CAIWTR010000469.1 GCA_903915615.1 uncultured Armatimonadota bacterium | reverse complement strand
GGGCTGGCATCTCCAACTGGGCAGGCTTTGTCGTAGGCTGGGGCATTCTGCTCCGCAGCTGCGCGAGAAAGAGATTACGCTCCATGATTGGCTCCAGCCGCTGCCAGGCGCTGTTTCCAAACATCACGGAAGCGGGGTCCTTTGATTGCCGGGAGGTCCCTTGATGACTGCCAGTCGGTGATGACCGGTAACGGTAAGCGCGATGTACGACCATTTGAGGATGGCATCACCGCTGCGAGGCGCGTCGCAGCTTCATAGAGGTTGTGATTGACCATCACTGTGGCAAAAGACGCCATTGCCATCGCTTCGAGGGAACCCGTTAGCGATGCAGTTACTGCTCGTTTCCGATGCTCAACAAGGATGTCATCAATGGGAATCTTGACTGGACAGACTTCGGTACAGGCCCCGCAGAGGCTGCTAGCATACGGAAGGTGATAGGCATTCTCGAGGCCCAGTAGTACTGGGTCAAGAATTGCGCCGATAGGCCCAGAGTACACCCAGCCATAGGCATGCCCCCCAATTTGCTGATAAACAGGGCACGTATTGACACAGGCTGCGCAGCGGATACAGCGAAGGATAGGACGAAGCTTTTCATCTGCGAGAATCGTTGACCTTCGGTTATCCACCAACACGATATGCATTTCATCAGGGCCATCCGGCTCATCCGATGTCTTCGGCCCCGTGATGGTGCTGACAAAAACGGTTGACCGCTGACCGGTTGCGCTACGACTGAGGAGATTCAGAAAGAGCGGCAAATCATCGATTGATGGGATTATCTTTTCAATCCCGACTATCGCAATGTGGCACTTTGGAAGACTGGTTGTCAGCCTGGCGTTACCCTCATTTTCCACGATGACAATCGATCCTGTATCTGCGACAAGAAAATTGCCACCAGAGATGCCAACTTCTGCATCGAGAAAGTCCTGTCGAATCACCCTACGTGCGGTCTGCGCCAATTGATCCGCAGATGCACCGATTGGGGAGTCATAGAGCTTGTTGAACATCCGCTCTACTTCGACTTTGGGTTTGTGCACCGCAGGCAAAACGATATGGCTAGGGTGCTCGTGTTCGAGTTGAAGGATGAACTCACCGAGGTCTGTTTCAATCACACGGTAGCCATCAAGTTCCAGAGCAGCGTTTAGGTCAATCTCCTCAGAAACCATTGACTTACTTTTGACGATAACCTTTGCGCCTTTGGATCGGATTATGTTCTGAATAGATGCTCTTGCATCAGCAGCATCTGCTGCGAAATGGATTGTCGCACCCGCGGCTTCGGCATTGTTTGCAAATTCTTCTAAATAGGACGGTAAATCCGCAAGAACAGCATCCTTTATGCTGGCTGCACGTGTCCGCATAGCCTGATAGCCGGATGGGTCATCGGTATCAAGCTCTGTACAAGCTGTCTTACGTCGCGCATCCACCGTGGATGTCCCTCGCAAGACGGCAGCCCGCATGTCAAACTTCGTCAGTTCGGTCTCGTGAATGTCCTTGAAGGATTTTGAAGTGGGCGTCATTTTGTGTGAACTCTGTTCGCAGGATCAAGTAGCTCTGCGATGTGCACTGTTTTGATTCGGGTTGAACGTCGTTGCAAACCGCCATCCAATTGCAACAAGCACCCGAGGTCAGTACTTGTGAGAAAATCAGCAGACAATGCATCCGTAACTGAATCCAGCTTCCGATCAAGCATCGCCGTTGAAATCTGCGGGAGCTTTACGCTGAACAAGCCTCCAAAACCACAGCAGCTACTGTCCCATTCAACCAAGGACGCTCCGGATAGCTTGAGAAGGTTTCTAGGCTGCTCGTATACACCAAGATTCCGCATCGCGTGGCAGGAGTCATGGTACGCAACAGTAACTCCGCCAAGATCAACAAAGCTTTCCGTCACAGCAAGATCATCTATCAAAAACTGAGTCAGTTCACGGACTCTTGGCACAACCCGATCATACACAGCAATTTGGTCTGGTTCGTCCGCTAGAAGGTCTTTGTAGTGGTGCAGCATTGCTCCGCAGCTTCCACTCGGAGTGACAATGATGTCATTGGCATCGGTTAGAAGCTTGTCATACGTTGCCAACCAGTAGCGTGCAACCTGCTTCGCAGCATCGTGATGACCGGCGTTGTAGGCAGGTTGGCCACAACAGGACTGTAAGTCACTGAAGTGGACATCGCATCCATAGAGACGGAGCAAGTTGACAGTCGACTCCGCTGCATGAACGCCAAGACGGTCGGCAACGCACGTTATGAACAGATGAACTCGGGGCTTGAAGATGGACACGTATTATTATACGCGCGATTGACCGTTATCCATCTGTTATGGACGGACATCGCTTGACATCGGTGTGGGACATCGATATACTCGCGCGGTTGACTACGGCATGTTTCGTGTTGTAGTGGATTATGTTCTGGTGTGTTTCACGCTGGAAGGCCGTTGCTGGCGGCGTTAACGACAGCATTTAGCAGGGATATCCCTGTTTGGCCTATCTTCGTGTGCGCCCGGTTAGCGTGTTTTTGGAATTACGCATCAGGATACGGGAAACGTGTTCGTCATGGCGTAGAGGAGCGAGATAGGTTTATGCCAACAATTAGCCAATTGGTGCGCAAGGGCCGTAAGAAGGTCGAGAAGAAGAGCAAGTCGCCCGCGATGAAGGGGAATCCTCAAAAGCGCGGCGTGTGTGTTGTCGTTCGTACGATGACCCCTAAGAAGCCAAACTCAGCACTTCGTAAAGTTGCCCGTGTTCGTCTTTCAAACGGTATCGAAGTAACCGCTTATATCCCTGGAATTGGTCACAACCTCCAGGAGCACAGCGTTGTGATGATTCGTGGTGGTCGTGTAAAAGACCTCCCAGGTGTTCGCTACCACATCATTCGTGGAACGCTGGACTCCCAGGGCACGAAAGATCGTAAGTCATCACGTTCCAAGTATGGAACCAAGAAACCAAAGCCTGGCGCAGCGGCAAAGAAAAAGTAGGAGTTTTGACATATGCCACGTAAGGGTCCAGCCCCACGCCGCGAAGTACATCCTGATCCAATCTACGGGGATGTCGTTGTAACGCGATTTATTAACAGATTGATGCTCGACGGTAAGAAGTCGGTCTCAGAAAAGATCTTCTACAGCGCACTTGAGCGCATCGAGCAACGTTCCGGTCGTCCTGGTATCGAAGTGTTCCAGGAAGCTCTTCGGAACGTGATGCCGGTTGTTGAAGTAAAGCCTCGCCGTGTCGGCGGTGCTACGTATCAGGTCCCTGTTGAAGTACGTCCTGACCGCCGCATGTCGGTGGGTATTCGCTGGATGATCACTTTCGCCCGTCGCCGTAATGGTCGTACGATGGTTGAGAAGCTCACCCAGGAACTCATGGATGCAGCAAACAAGCAGGGTGGAGCAGTACGTCGTCGTGAAGAGGGCTTCAAGATGGCAGAGGCGAACAAAGCGTTCTCCCACTACCGCTTCTAGTCACTGGCCCCGCACCGGAAATCCGGCTGCGGGGTTTAGTGCGTCAAGTTTTAGGTCGGATTTACATAACCTGGATGGGGTAAGGAAGAAAAAGACATGGCACGTGCATTTAGCCTCGAAAATACGCGAAACATTGGCATTGCAGCGCACATTGATGCAGGTAAGACGACCTGTACCGAACGTATTCTGTTGTACACGGGCGTCAACTACAAGATTGGTGAAGTCCATGAAGGCGCTGCCACGATGGACTGGATGGAGCAGGAGCGTGAGCGTGGAATCACGATTACATCCGCAGCAACGACTTGTTTCTGGGGTCTGAATGTAAGCCTCGATCCTATCAAGTCGGCACAGGGTGCACGTGAATCTACTCACCGTATTAACATCATTGATACACCTGGCCACGTCGACTTTACTGTTGAAGTTGAGCGCTCGATGCGTGTTCTTGATGGTGCAGTCGCTGTCTTCTGTGCGGTAGCGGGTGTCCAGCCACAGTCCGAGACTGTTTGGCGCCAAGCGACCAAGTACAAGGTCCCTCGTCTGATCTTCGTTAATAAGATGGACCGTACCGGTGCTGACTTCTACAATGTTGTCAAGATGGTCAAAGACCGTCTTGGTGCACCTGCTGTTCCAATTCAAATCCCTCGGTGCTGAAGGCGACTTCAAGGGCGTGATCGACCTCGTCGAAATGAATGCTATCGTTTACACGAACGATGACTTCGGCAAGGCTCCTGAGATTGTTCCAATCCCTGATTCGCTCAAGGAATTGGCTGACGAGTACCGTATCGGCGTCGTAGAGGCTGCTGCTGAGCAATCTGATGTGCTCATGGAGAAGTACCTCGGCGGTGAGGAACTCACCCGTGACGAGATCGTTGCTGCGCTTCGCCAGGCAACGATTGACATGAAGATCTACCCAATGCTTTGTGGTACGGCCTTCAAGAACAAGGGTATTCAGCCGCTTCTGGACTCTGTAATCCATTACCTCCCAAGTCCACTCGATGTGGAAGGTATTGAAGGTATCAACCCGGATACGGACGAAACAAATCTTCGCCTGCCATCTGATGACGAACCATTCTCCGCACTGGCATTCAAGCTGATGAACGACCAGCACGTCGGCAACCTTACCTTCTTCCGCGTCTACTCCGGAACCATCACAAAGGGTTCTTATGTGTACAACGCGACAAAGGGCAAGAAGGAGCGCATCTCCCGTATCGTTCAGATGCACGCAAACAAGCGTGAAGAAATCGATCAGGTCTATGCGGGTGATATCGCCGCTGCAGTTGGACTGTCTGAAACCACGACCGGTGACACAATCTGTGAAGAGAAGTCTCCAATCATCTTGGAATCGATGTCCTTCCCTGACCCGGTTATCGAAATGTCGATTGAGCCTAAGACGAAGGCCGACCAGGACAAGATGGGTGTTGCGTTGTCCCGTCTCGCAGCAGAAGACCCGACATTCCGGATGTATACCGATGTCGAAACAGGACAGACCATCATCCGTGGAATGGGTGAGCTCCACCTCGAGATCATCGTCGACCGCATGCGTCGTGAGTTCAAGGTTGAAGCAAATCAAGGCAAGCCACAGGTTGCTTACCGTGAAACAGTCACATCTCAGGCAAAGGCACGCGGCCTGTTCAAAAAGCAGACCGGTGGACGTGGTAAGTTTGGCGACTGTACCCTGATTGTCGAGCCAAACGAAACCGGTGCAGGATTTGCATTCATCAACGACACAGTTGGTGGATCGATTCCTCGTGAATACATCCCAGCGATTGAAAAGGGCGTCCGCGAAACGATCCTTCATGGAACAGTTGCTGGCTATCCCGTCGTCGATGTCAAGGTTCGTGTCACGGATGGTTCCTACCATGATGTTGACTCTGACGAAATCTCATTCGTTGAAGCTGGACGCATGGCTTATCGTGAAGCAATGGGCAAGGCAAATCCAGTTATCCTTGAGCCAATCATGTCGATCGAGGTTGTCACTCCTGATCAGTTCCTTGGAGATGTCATTGGTGACCTCAACCGTCGTCGCGGAATGATCCAAGGTCAGGAAAATGGACCTGGTGGAACGATTGTCGTGAAGGCGAAGGTTCCACTAGCGGAGATGTTCAGCTATGTATCTACATTGCGTTCGATGACGCAAGGTCGTGCAAGCTCGACGATGGAGCCAAGCCACTATGAAGCAGTCCCACGTAACGTTGCGGACGATATCAAAGCGAAGCAAGGCAAATAACATCAACTAAAGTGGGCTGTGGCTTGACAACAGTCTGGCCACGGCCTATATTAGGCGGGCGTTTCCTGTAAACGCATGGGCTCGTTTGTGCGTGTCCATTGCACTTTTTAGCGTGTGTGGAGATGTTATCTCCCAATAGATGAGGTGAATTGGTATGGGTAAGGCTAAGTTTGAGCGTTCAAAGCCGCACGTAAACATCGGAACCATCGGTCACGTTGACCACGGTAAGACTTCGTTGACAGCAGCAATCACCACGGTTCTCGCAAAGTCCGGTGGTGCACAGGCACGTAAGTACGAAGATATCGATGCTGCTCCTGAAGAAAAAGAGCGCGGTATTACGATTAACACCGCTCACGTCGAGTATGAGACGGCTTCCCGCCACTATGCCCACGTTGACTGTCCAGGTCACGCTGACTACATCAAGAACATGATTACTGGTGCAGCACAGATGGACGGTGCTATCCTCGTCTGCTCCGCTGCTGATGGCCCAATGCCTCAGACCCGTGAGCACATCCTGCTTGCACGCCAGGTTGGTGTTCCTTCCATTGTTGT
>CAIWTR010000468.1 GCA_903915615.1 uncultured Armatimonadota bacterium | reverse complement strand
GTGCCGCTGGTATAGGTGTTATCGAGGAGCACAAATTCACGGGCCAAGGCGTGGTGATTCGGGCTGACATCCTCGCCGAACAGACACAGCTTTGGATCGCCATTCCCTTCCTTCATGTCGCCAAGGAGCGAGTCATAGGTTTGGTTTTCCTTGATGATGTAGACGACGTGTTCGAAGACACTTGGCTCGCCAACGCGCTGCGGGACTGGAACCGGGGCAACATCGCGGGCGGGAAGCCCTGCCGCAGCGCCGAGATTCCAGCGGTTATTGATGGCGACTTGGCGTGTATTGCCATCGAGTGCTTTGCCTGAGACCGCATCCAATCCAACAATTTGAAGCGTCCCGACTGTTCCATGGACGTTGTATGCACCATTTGAGCGCTTGACGCGCCCGCCGATGCCCTTTGCATTTGCGACAACCAGCTTGCCATCCGCGACGCCAACGGCGATTGGGTACCACCCAGTTGGGATGTAGCCGGTGACTTTGTTTTCCCGCATGTTAACGATGGCGATGGCATTTGCGCCGCCGCAGGCGACTGCGATGTTTCCATTTGGGAGTGCTGTCACGGCGGTTGGGATATGTCCGTAGCCAGCATCGGAAACCGGAGCTACGGTGAGTCCAACCGGACGCGGCTCAGCCTGCGTAAGGTCAAGCTTCCAAAGCATATCGTCATCGGTGCCCGGAACCACCAGCGTCCGGCTCCCATCCATAAAGCAGGATTTGCCCGGCTGGCGGATGCCTGTGATGGTCTGCGTGGCCCGGAGGGCTGCGGTGTCGATGACAACAACGGAACCATCGAGAGCCGCATCGGTCGTCGTGTCGATACGGACTGCGGTACCCGCGCTCATGGCATGCGGCTGGGAGAGCGTTGCGCCCCGGCCACCGCGGCAGGATACGGCGAGGCGTTTGCCATCCGGGGAGAGAGTGACGTGATATGGGGCGACATCCACGCGGATGGTGCGTGTCACGAGCCCGGTTTCGGTGTCTATCACAGCGATTGCGTTGCGGATGCCGAGTGCGACAAAGGCTTGCTTACCATTTGCGGAAACGGCGATTCCGGCGACTTGCGGGTCTTTGAGGCGCTGTCCACGTCCGGCAAGTCCAGCGGCGATATCTGGCGCTTCGTCATCCTGAAGTGGAGTGTCGACAACCCACGTTGCACTCGATGTTGGACGTCCATCAGCTGCGACATCGATGACCGCGACCTTGCCACCCGACTGCGCTGCGAGGATGCGGTTGCCATCCGGCATCCATGTGATGCCAAGCGGTCCAATACCAATATTCACTTTTCCGAGCGTCTCGCCGGTACTACTAAAGACGGTGACTCCACCTTGGCTGAGTGCAGCAAAGCGTTTTCCATTTGGGGCAACAGCGATGTCTTTTGGGCGGCTGCCAGCGAGCGTGATGACCGTGCCGACTGGTGTAACCATCTGGTTCGTTGGTGTCGTGGCAAAGCCGGTGCGTAGCACATCCTCGCCCACCAAGAGAGCTTTGTCGATTGTGAGCGTGCTTCGGAGTCCAAGAGCGGTAAGACTGGTGAGGGTAATGGTCGCAAGCGTAGCGACGGCGGGTAGCGTACGGTGAATGTTCATCGGTCTGCAGGTCTCCAGCATCTGATATTCTGCCCAAGTGGCAACACGGCTGACATTTGCATGCCTGTTTGCCGGTTGGATGTATCTTACAAGGAGTTTGCGGATGTCACGTTATGTCACTAATCCCGTTCAGGATTCAGAGGAGCAGGCTGCCCAAAACTACACGGTTTGTCAGATTGACAAGCCGCGTGCAGCTGCGCTAGCAGAGGAGACAGTGGCTATCTGGACCAGTGGCACGTACACCGCTGCATCTGGTGAAGTCGTTGACATCCGAACTGCCATTGCAAAATGTGCCTCATCAACCCTATCTGTCCCGCCGCTGCGGGAGCTGACCAGGGCACCGCAAAACCCATTGATCGACCAAACGCTGGTCTCGGTGGTGAATACGACAACCCAAGCGGCAGCGAAGGTCCTTAGAGATCATGGCCACACGGTTCTCGCGTTGAACTTCGCAAATGGTACGAACCCTGGCGGATGGTTTCTGGATGGTGGCCGGACGCAGGAAGAGGCGCTTTGCCGGGATAGCCTGCTATATGGGACGCTTGCCGGGCATGAGATGTATGACGTTCACAAGACGATGCCTTACGAGGATGCCAGTGACTGGTGCATCATTTCCCGTGATGTTCCTTTCATCCGGGATGAAAACAGCGAGTTGGTCGCGTACCCGTGGGTCTGCGATATTGTCACGTGTGCGGCGCCGATCAGTTCGCCCTACCGGGATGCGTATTGCCGTGAGCTGTTCCGAAAGCGTATCCACAGGCTGCTCGAAGTCGCGGCATCGATTGGATACACCGGCCTTGTGCTGGGAGCGTGGGGCTACGGGATGTTTGGAAATGATCCGCGATCGACGGCCAAGGTCTTTCGAGAGCTGCTCGAAGGTGAATTTCTAGGATGCTTTGGTGAGGTCATTTTTGCAGTGACAGACTGGTCTCCTGAGCGCAAGTTTCTTGGTCCGTTTGCCGATGCTCTGCTTACCAATTGCGAACAGCTGGAAGCGTATGCAAGCAGCGTGATTCAGCGCCGTCAGCCGGTTGAGATGCCGACAAGTCTCGTCGCCGATGATGCGAATCGTGTTCAGCTGATGGCCTGTGCTGCGTACGCGGCGACATTGAATACATTTGATGTCACCCATATGGAGCCTTGGTTGCAGGATGCTATGACGGCCACATCTAGTGCGACGTGTGCCGAGCGACATGGCAAAACCAACTATGTTGATTACTACACAAACATTTTGGCGGGATGGTCACAGCAGCTGAGTGTTGCCCTGCCAGCAAAAGTCGCAGAAATCGGCTGGCACTATGACCACCTTGCGTGGTGCGTTCTCATCCATGGAAATGGCGATGAGGGCATCACCAATGTCTGGATTCCAACGATGCAGGGCGATTTTGTGTACCGTATCTATGTTGAAAACGCATTCGCCATTGGGCCCGTCGTTGCGACGAGCATCTACCCAAGCGGTGGCGTCAATGACATCAGTCATTTGTTAGGTGCCTGAGTTCGCAGAGCGTGAGTTGGTGATTCCTGTTATGCCGACATGATGTAAGTGCCCGGACCTGCTCTGCTATAGTGGAGCCATGAAGCCAGGTATTGCGCCATTCATCGCCATCAGTGCCATCGCAGGTGTTTCCATCGCCGCTGCCCCAACTCCGATCAGGGTTGGCGACATCGTTGGCGGCGGAGTGGTTGTCCCAACCGGGGATGTGATCCAGCCCGCTGGGAAGTCCGTCCTGATTGACCGCCGGCCAATCGCGACATTACTCAGCGCGGATGGTAGCACGGTGTATGTCCGGGACAACGATGGCATCACGGTTCTTGATGTTGCGAAATCGAGTGTCACAGCACGCGTGAAGCTTGGCGGGTCCGGGCTTGGCGGGATGGTGGTAAACGAGCAGGAGACGCGCCTTTACACCAGCAACGCATCGAATGGTGTAGATGAGCTGGATATCACCCAGAATCCCCCCCGAGTGGTTCGTACGCTGACGGTGCCTGCGGGGCGTGCTGGGGTACCGTACCCAGCTGGACTTGCGCTAAACGACACACACATCTTCGTAGCTGCCAACCGTTCCAATGCCATCCATGCGATTGACCTTGAATCTGGAAATGTTTCCTGGACCGTGGAGACGGCGCCAGCACCGGTGGGTATTCGGGTCATCGGTTCCCGGATGTGGGTGAGCTGCTGGGGTCAGACGCCGACATGGCGTAACCGTTCAGCCGATTCGAGTAAGACTAAGGTCGCCGTGGATGAACGCGGAATCAGCACAGGCGGGACCGTCGAGTCCTTTGTCGTACCATCTGGGGGTGATTTAGCCCCCCGGAAACTTACATCCGTGCCTGTCCCCGCGCAGCCATTGGACATGATTGGTCTTGCGGATGGCGGTGCGATTGCGGTGGCCTGCGCGGATGGCGACCAGCTGTTGCGCATTTCAACTTCGGGCCAATGGAAAGCGCTGTGGAACGCCGGTCGACATGAAGCGCCGACATCGCTGACCGACCTCCCCGACAACCGTGTGGCCGTCACGCTGGGTGGCGCGAACAAGGTTGTTGTGCTTGACAAGGAAACTTGGAAGCCGGAGGTTGAGTACGCGACGGGGTGGTACCCGATTGGTGTTTCCGGCAACCGTAACCAGCTGGCGATTGTGAGCGCAAAGGGTCTTGGATCCCGGGGACGGGACATAGCGACCGATAAATACGGGCGAATCGCCACAAGCGAGCCGGTGCGTGTTGATGTCAACCCTGATGAGCGTAAACGTCGCAATGTTTATCAGTTCACAGGGCTGGTTCAGTTGATTGACCGGAATGCGGATACGGGGAAGCCTTTCAGAGCTGCTAAGACCCCGAGTCAATCGCAGGGTTCCTATCCCACGTTCAAGCATGTCAT
>CAIWTR010000467.1 GCA_903915615.1 uncultured Armatimonadota bacterium | reverse complement strand
CGCATTTGGCCAAATGGAGCAGTCATCCCCAATGGTGACATCCCCGATGACTTGAGCGCTTGGGTGGATATAGACATCCGCGCCGACAACGGGAAACGTCTCCAGATATTTTGACAATGGCATCTCGAAATTCTATCAAGCGGTGGCCACTGGGATGGTGATATTTCAAAAAGTTTGCCGTAATTCCCCGGGTGGGGTATTGGTAGGTTTAGGATGAATTCCAAAACCTTTTATGATGCGAATGGCTTTGCGCTGGTGCGTGAACCGGTTATCCCCAGCGCGTTGATTCGGCGGGCCATTGATGCGCAGGAGCTGTTGCGTTCCGGCGGCAATGACACGGGCTGTGAGCACGCGGGGGCATACGGCGACCCGCAGCGCACCGATGCTCTCATCAAAATTGAGCAGCCTCAGCTCGCAAGTCAGGCCATCCGTGAGCTCATTTCGCACCCGGCGCTTGGGAAATGGGCCCTCGCCATCACCGGAGCCGAATGGGTTCAACCATGGTGGGTGCAGCTCCTCGTAAAACCCAGCGGAAATGCACTGGCATCCAATGTCGGCTGGCACCAGGATCGTTATTACTGGTCAGATTGGGAAGATGGTAGTGAGCTGTTTACGGCGTGGGTTGCCCTCACGGATGTCACTGCCGATGCGGGGCCGATGGTCTTTCTTCAAGGCTCGCACAAGTGGGGATTTCTGAATCAGGGAGACTTCTTTGGTCAGAATCTGGATGAACTAAAGGCTGGAATCAACCTCCCGGATGGCGCGGCGTGGGATGAAGTTGCTGGAACGCTTCCTCCGGGTGGTGTTAGTTTCCATCACTGCCTGACATTTCATGGCTCATCCGCAAACATATCCGGCGTGCCTCGCCGGTCCTTTGCCATCCATATGCGGACCAATCGTTCCCGCCCCGTGGATGACAGAAGGTCAGGACTTGCGACCTACATCGATAATCCCGAAATCTGTCCTGTCTTCCACCGCTAAGTCCGCACGAAAGTAAACGCAAACACAATGGCCGCTGCAATTGACTATATGAACCCTGATCTGCCACACGGCCTGGACATAGTTACGATGCCGGTTGTGATTGCAAGCGAAGATACCCTCAAGGGGTATGGCTGCCTCGTGGATGACCCGAATGGCTTTCAGCTCGAAATCGTCAAGTGGCCGGCTGCGGGGTAGCGCCCCATCGATGATGGCACCGGCGACGAGGCGGGCACAAAGGTCGGGATTTTTGAGAGCGAGTGGAAGGGCGACTTCCTGTTTGGTCGCAATGCGGCCGTCGGTGGTAATTACATTTTGGCGTACAACACCTTGCCGGAGCTGGCATCCACTGAGCACACGAATCTGCCAACGCAAATGATGCTTTGGCATGCCAACTACCACCCGGATGGCGGACAACTGTTCTTTCCGCTCCAGAATGAGCTGTTTTACGTGCCGCTTGCGCTGCCAACGGATGACATCACGCCGCAGCAGTTTGTCTGCTTCGCATTCGATGGCAGTAAAGGACTCTACATCCACCCAAACATCTGGCATGAAGGCGTTTTTGCAAAGTTCGGCTGCATGCGTTTCCACGATGAGCAGGGTGCTGTGCATGCCCGTGTATCAGTGAACTTTGCGAAAGAGTTCGGATGCCTTTTGAGCGCGCCGCTTGACTAAAAACGTTTAGCCAAGTTCAGCGGCCAGTTTCTCCCAGTCAGCCATCGCTGCGGTGAGCGCATCCTGAACACGGGAGTGGTCTGCTGCGAGCGCAACGACATCCAGGCCGCCACCGCTCGCAAGCTTGACTTCGATACCCGCAAGCTCTGCTTCCAGCTCACTGATACGTGTTTCTGCACGGGCCATCGCAGCTTCTGTTTTGCCACGTTGCTTTTGTTGTTCACGGCTGTTTTGTGGTACTTGGGGTTGGCTGGCAGCAGGTGATGCAGCCGCCTTTTTCGGCGCCGCGACGGCCTTGTCTTGATACTCAGCGCGCCAGACGGCGTAGTTGCCTTCGATGAGCTCAGCAGTCCCTTGCCCAGACAAACCAAGCGTCTTCGTCGTAACCGCATTTAGCAGGTAGCGATCATGACTGACGAGGAAGAGCGTCCCGCTGTACTCGGTCAGCATTTGGCCAAGCGTTTCGCACGACTCGATATCGAGGTGGTTTGTCGGTTCATCCAGTATCAAAAGGTTAGTCGGGCGGAGGAGCATACAGCCGAGGGCCAGCTTGTTTTTCTCGCCACCAGAGAGCATGTCGACGTTCTTGAAGACATCATCGCCGATGAAGAGAAAGCGCGCGAGATACCCGCGCAGCTGTGTCTCTGTCCAGCCTGGCATTTCATCCCGCAGCGTGTCGATGACGGTTTTGGAGACATCCAGGGCATCTGTGGCATGCTGGCTAAAGTAAGCCCGTTTTACGTTGTGGCCCCACTGCATCGTGCCCGAGGTTGCTTCCTCTTCGCCGAGGAGCATCCGGACCAGCGTCGTCTTTCCGGCGCCATTGGGTCCAACAAAACCGACGCGATCGCCACGCTCGATGATGGCTTCGAGGTTTGCGAACAGTGTTCGTTCACCAAAGGACTTTGTCAGCCCATTCATGCTCAGGACTTCGCGGCCGATTCGACCAGCGTTTTTGTCATCGATGCGGGCTTTAACGCGGCTGTTGTCGAAGCGTACAGCTTCGACTTTTTCCATACGTTCGATACGTCCAAGGGTTTTATGCCGGATATTGGACTGCGTTGAATCTGCGCCCATATTCCGCTTGATCAGATCCTTGAGGCGTTCGATTTCTTTTTGCTGGGTTTCAAAGAGCTCCTGCTGGCGCTGGAGTCGTTCTTCTTTCTGACGGCGGAAGTGCGAGTAATTGCCCTTATAAATGGTCAGCTTTTGAAACTCGAGCTCAGCGATGGTGTCGACGACGGCATCCAGGAAGTAGCGGTCGTGGCTGACCAGAATCACCGCACCGGCGTACTCTTTGAGAAACCCTTCCAGCCATTCCGTTGCGTTGATATCGAGGTGGTTTGTCGGTTCATCCAAGATCAAGAGGTCTGGGCGCGTCAGCACAAGCTTTGCGAGCGCGAGGCGGGTTTGTTCACCTCCAGAGCACGCGCCAACCTGCTTTTCAAGGACATCCGGGCCGAACCCAAGACGCATTAATGTGCTGTCCTTTTCGGCTTCAATCTCCCAGCCGCCGCGCGACTCAAACTCATCCAATGCTTCTGTATAGTCTTCGAGAGCTGTTGCAAGGGCATCATCCGATGCCGCAGCGCTCATCGCATGTTCGGCAGCGGTGATCCGTGCCTGGACGGCGCGGTAGGGTTCGAGGGCGACTTCGATTTCTTCGGCGATGGTGCGTTCTGGATGCACAGGGGCTTCTTGGCGGAGGTAGCCCATTCGTCTACCGGCGGCAATCGTGACCTTTGGCGGCGCAGAGCTGTTAGGGTCGGCCGCTTCCTGCCCAAGGAGAATCTTGAGGAGGGTTGTTTTGCCGCCACCATTGCGCCCAATCAGGCCAAGTTTTTGCCCGGCGGCGATGGTGAAGGTGATGTCGGAAAACAGCTGGTCTGCACCATAGCTTTTCGCTAGGTTGGAAACCGTCAGGATACTCATGCGTGCGTGAACCCACTCCCGGGCGGTGCTGGACTGCCCGGGTATTATCGCCGTCCAAATGCACGAGTGCAATCACAAGGTGCTAACACAGCATCTATTCTGATGCCGGATTTGATTCTTATGCTTAGAATCGCCTTTGTAGGGTGCCGGCTTGTACCTGCTAGAATGTGGCAGTGGAAAATAGCAGTGTGGACGATGTCATTGAGTACAAGCTAACCGGGCGACTGGATAGCCAGACGGCTGGGCATCACCAAGATGCATTGCTTGCTCACCTAAATGGAAACACCGCCGCAATTGCGCTCGATTTCTCCGCCGTAACGCACCTGAGTACAGCCGGAATCCGTGTTCTCCTCCTCGTAAGTCGTGCCTATCAGGCAAAAGGTGTGCCGTTTGTATTGCACTCACTTCCACCAGCAGTCGTGGAGGTTGTGCGGATAACGGGTTTGGCAGACCTATTGACTTTGCGCGGGGTATAGATGTTGTTCGGATCCGAGGGTATGTCCTAACGTGGCAAAGAAGCCAGATCGCCTCCAATACGGCGCAGATGACATCCCGCCTCAGCCAGGGCTGCTGCTCTTAAGCATTCAACACATGTGTCTGGCGCTGGTGTTTGCTATCTACCCGGCAGCCATCGCACAAAAGGCCGGGATGACCCCACTGCAAAAGGCAGGCTTGCTGACAGCAACGATTATTGCGACGGCTATCACGACGTTTCTACATCACTTCAAGCCGCCGCTTGGAAATGGAAACCTAACGGTTCAAACACCGACTCCCGTAGTGGTGCCGGCTTTGATGCAAGCCGCAGGCATCGGTGGCCTGCCACTCCTTGCCGGGATGACCATCATTTTCGGAGCGACAGAGCTCGCGGTCTCGCGGGTTATCAAGTACTTGAGGGCGTATTTCCCACCGGAGGTGTCCGGCGTTGTCGTGATGATGCTTGGGGTCTCTCTCGCCGAGTCGGCTGTGAGGAACTTCACCGGAGCGACGATGTCTGCCGGAGTTGTGACAGATGTCAACCGGGATTACATTTTGGTTGCGTCTCTGACCCTCGCCACCATCATCGCCTGTGCGGTCTTCGGCAAAGGCATCGTCAAGCTCTTCTCCCTCGGTTTTGGCCTCGCTGTAGGCTTGATAACATCCAAAATCGTCGGTGCTTTCAACCCGGTTGACATTGAGAACTTTTCAGCAAGTCCGTGGCTTGGCCTCCCGACCATCAACCTCGCTCTACCGACTTTTGATGTTGCTCTCATTCCCCTCGTTGTCATCATGGCTATCATCCAGTGCGTCGATACCCTGGGGTCGTTCATCAGCATCCAGCGAATTAATGATGAGGACTGGAAAAAGCTCGACACGGATCAGGCAGCTGCGGGAATTCAAGTCAATGGCATCGGAAATGTGCTCTCTGGACTCATCGGAGGCATGCCCGGCGGAATATCATCCGCGCATATCGGCTTGGTGATGGCGAGCGGCGCGGCAGCCCGGCGGGTGGGCGCGGTGACCGGCATTTTGTTGATGTTTTCGATTTTCACGCCAAAGCTGGTCGCCGGGCTTTCGAGCATCCCGCAGCCGGTGATCGGTGCGCTGCTCGCGTATACAGCCGCCTTTATGATGGTAGCTGGGATGGAACTGATTCTCTCCCGTCTCCTCAGCGAGCGGCGAATCTTTACAGTTGGCCTGTCGGTGCTGATTGGCCTGAGTACCGTTATACTCCCGGGGGTATATTCACACCTGCCTGTATTGCTGGCAAATGTCTGCGAATCAACGCTTGCGATCACTGCCGTCAGCGCGATTTTGCTGAATATGCTGTTTCGGATTGGGATTAGCCGGCGGGCAGAGCTGCCTGCGAACCCTGATGGCCATCACTACGAGACGATTTCCCCATTCATGGATCGGATTGGCAAAGACTGGGGCGCCCGCCGTGACATTGTTGAAAAGGCATCCACCGCCTGCGCCGAGACATTCGAAGCGCTCGCGGCGCACGGAGTAGCAAGTGGTGATATCGCACTTTCGGTCGAATTTGATGAAGTCGATTTGCTGATGACATTTACGTATCCGGGTAATCCATTGGTGATTCCAACCGAGCGTCCGAGTCTGCAGGACCTTTTGGCAGACTCCGATGCTCCAGCGCAGCTAGGTGGCTATATTGTTCGCAAATATGTCGACCGCTTATCGCAGACCCGGACGGGTGAGCTGAACAAGCTCATTTTGAAGCTGGAACACTGAACTTACTTTTGGGATGCCTCATGTGCATGCCAGGCGATTGCCTGTTTTGTAAAGTCTGTAATACGCGCAGTGTCGCCCGGCGTGAGGGATGTTGTGAAGTCCAGATTCCCGATGGTTGTGGTCCCTAGCCGAAGGAGCTTGTCTGGATCTGCAAAGTGAAGTGCTTTGAAGAAGCGAATGGTGACGCACTTGGTGCCGCGGGCATCGATAGCAATAAGCCAGTCGCTGCGTTTCTGCCCAACTCTGTACATCAGCATTTTGTAGCTAATATAGCCTTCGAGATCAGCGCTGATGGCACGGATTGTGGCATCGATTTCGGTGACCAGCACGGTAAATTTG
>CAIWTR010000466.1 GCA_903915615.1 uncultured Armatimonadota bacterium | reverse complement strand
TTGCCCCACGGTGTGTGCTTGAGAGCGGATGTAATCTGATACGTCTCTTCCATCCCACTTCCCATCGGGCCCCGGCAGATCAAGACAATGATGTCACCAGCCACCACATTGCGATCTGACTGGCCCTTTACCGCCGCAATCGCATCCTTTTCACTCGTATAAACCTTTGCCCGCCCGGTGTGGCGAAATGTGCCATCCGCATCGACGCGCTTGGCATCAATACTTGTCGCCTTGATGACACTGCCCTGCGGTGCGATATTGCCCATTGGGAAACAAACTGTGCTGGTCAATCCCTTCGCCCGGGCGCCATTTGGATCCGAGATGACATCGGATGCATCCACGCCATCCATTTCTAGCAGACGCTCCTTCAGCGCGGCACGCCTGTCGCTCTTCTCCCAAATCTCAAGGTTGTCACCGAGGCGATTTCCGTTTATCGTCAGCGCATTGAGGTCAAGCAGACCAAGGTTTCGTAAATGTAGCTGCACTTCAGGAACACCGCCGGCAAGATACATCCGGACCGTTGGGTGGTTCGTCGGGCCATTCGGAAGCACATCCACGAGGCGGGGGACGGAACGGTTCACCGCTACCCAGTCATCCACCGTCGGGCGCCGGATTCCCGCGGCGTGTGCAATCGCCGGGATATGGAGTAACAAATTCGTGGAGCCACCGCAGGCTGCGTGCACTAGCATCGCGTTTCGGAAGGCTGCTTCGGTAAGAATATCCCGCGTCGTGATGCCTTTTGCGACGGCATTGATAAGCGCATCCGCGGTATCGCTGGCGAGCTGGAGCCAGATAGGCTGACCGCTTGGAGCAAGCGCCGCATGAGGAATCGTTAGGCCAAGCGCTTCGGCGACGGCTTGAGCGGTAGCGGCTGTTCCAAAAAACTGACATCCGCCGCCGGGCGTCGCGCAGGCCCGGCAGCCTGCTTCGGCGGCTTCCTGCAAGGTGATCAGTCCGTGTGCAAACCGCGCCCCGATGGTCTGGACGAGGCCGGCATCCTCACCGCGCTTCGGGGGGAGCGTAACCCCACCCGGGACGATTGCCGCCGGTCGGTCGTGGAGTCCGGCGAGCGCCATCATCATCGCTGGGAGGCCTTTATCGCAGGTCGCAACGCCCATCACCGCCTTGCGGGTCGGCAGCGAACGGGCGAGGCGCCGGAGGACAATTGCGGCATCGTTGCGATAGGGAAGCGAGTCAAACATCCCCGTCGTACCTTGCGAACGGCCATCACAGGGGTCGCTGACAAAGCCCGCAAATGGCGTCGTGCCTTGCTCGCGGAAGCGTATCGCAGCAGCTCGTACCTGGAGGCCGACTTCCCAGTGACCGGAGTGGTAGCCGAGGGCGATAGGCTTGCCATCGTGGTCGCGCAGCCCGCCGAGAGTGGAGAGGATAAGGTATTCATCCTGGTTTACCGCGCTCGGCTCCCAGCCCATCCCGACATTTTGCGTGAGGCCAAACAGGTCACCGCTCGGCCGGTGGAGCAGCATGTCCTCGGTGAGAGGAAGAGCGCCTGCGGGGCCATCGGCGGTTGTCGCTACATCGAAGAGAGGGTTATGCTCAGCCATGGCATCAGTGTAACAAATCCATGGATACCGGGGACGAATACATGAGGAAAAGACTCAATATCTGTACCCCGTATCCTGTTTGCGTATAATCCAACCATGCACAGACGAAACGTTCTCTTGGGCTCTCTTGGATGTCTATTGCCATTATCCATACCCGTTCAGGCGCAAACCAAGCCAGCGGATGGCGACCAACTCAAGGATTTTCCTGCGCTTCGCGGGTATCTGGCATCCCTGAAGAAGATTCCCGCTGGCACCTTCCAGATGGGCGGGATGAGCTACGCAAGCGAGAAGCCCGTGCATACCGTGACGCTTTCGGCATTCCGGATGGCGGCGACGCCCGTGACCGTTGCCGTTTGGAAAGAGTAT
>CAIWTR010000465.1 GCA_903915615.1 uncultured Armatimonadota bacterium | reverse complement strand
TGAAAACCACCAACCCATCCACACTCCTGCTGGCGCTTCCACTGCTGTTCACCGCCGCCCTGCTCTCAAGCCCAGCCGTGGCTCAGGATGTCACTCCTCCCCCGCCGGATACCGACAAGACGACACAAAAAGATGTCGACAAAATCCGGAACAGTGTCACGCGGATTCAAGGTATCGGGATGGAAGCGCTAGGCAAAACAACCCAGCTCCAGCAATACAAATTCCACGGAGCGTTCTCGCTCACGAACAGCGCATCCCTTCGAAACATCAACAATACCACCGGCTACGCCTTCACCAACCAAGGCGGATCCTTCGCACTAAACTCCGCCGAAATCAATATTCGTAAGGAAGCATCCGGTAACGAAGACCCAGGCTTCTACGTCCGCATCATGGATGGCGAAGCAAAGCAGCGCCTCCTCCGCGGCGGACTTAGCCTCGCGGAAGTCTATGGCTTCCGGTCGGTCATTTCGCGCACCGCTGAGACCAAGTACGAGGTTGGTCAGTTCCGGCCGTTGTACACCTATGATGACATCGGAGTGGATGCCTTCGTCTCAAAGTCGTTTGCCTTCCAGTACATGACGCCCGTTCTGGTGCGTGGTGTTCGTATCCAAAAGGATGCCCTTACAGGCAGCAAGACAACATTTCAGGTGCACAACCCACTCATCGATGGCAGCTTTGCAAGTCAGCAGACCAGCCTCGCGATGACGGTGGACACCACAAATGAAGCCGGGACACGACGACGTGCGGCATTTGCGGTCACGGCACCACATAGCAGCGCGACATCAGCATCGTATTTGGCTTCCCTCACCAACGAAACACCCGCTGCGGGTCTTGGACTTGTGCGCACCCAGCTTCAAGCGAATGCCGGAAGTTCAGCAGGGACAGGCAACAGCACAAGCTACGCAGCCGTCATCCAGCTCTTGACACCGCAGCGCAGAACCGGTCAGTTCGGCTTCCGCCTCGAAACGCTGTCTCTGGCCCCCGGAGCTGTTTCGTCATCGGTGATTGGAACAACCATGCCCAGTGGCTCCACAGCGCGTGTTGGGAGCATCAGCCTCTCGTTCATCACACCGGATCTCACCAAAAAAGAACGTACTGTGGTTGAGCTTCGCTACGATGCTGCATCCCAGGCGATGTTTGCCGCGGGCACCCAGCGCACCCAGGTTGTGTTGTCTGTCGGGCATTCAGTGGTGTTTTAAGTCTGTGAAACCTTTTACCAGCGACAACGACGTTGCTGGCCAAAGGGCAGATAAACGCAGTAGCACTGACGTCACAGTGGATTCCCGGAAACCGTCCGCTTCAATCAGCGAGCCCCTCGGCTAAACCTAATTTGTAGGTAACAGGCGCTGTAAACCAAAAAATTACACTTAATTTAGAACTCTCCGGAGTGAGTTTACACGTGTTACTGTGATACCAAAGCGTCGTTGCCGAATGTAGGACGCGCACAAGAAACCGTGAATTGGGAACTGTTGTCCTTGTCAGTGATGGCTGATGAGGAGATACGATTTTAGCGTCAGCCACCAGGGAAATTGGAAAAATCTCTATGTGTTGATTCCATTCCTATCTTTCACTACATATCTGGCTATTTGCGCATTCCAATGAGTATCGATAAACAATCACTGAACCAAATACGCCTATCTGTCATCGGTCTAGTTCGTATTGAGACACCTGACGCAGAGCCGATCAAACTACCACGACGGGCATATCAGGTACTGGCAGCACTGGCTCTTGCTCCAGAGCATAAAATGCTACGCACGGACGTCACAGAAATCGTCTGGCCACAAAGTGATGCAAAGAGCCGGGATGTGTTGTTACATCAATCACGAAGGTCCATCCTAGACGCGTTCCCTTCCAGTATCCCAGTACCGCCAGTCGTCTTCATCAATCGCGTAATCAGCCTCGATGTCACATACTTAACATTAGACATTGACCAGGCAAGGGATCTAGCAAAGATTTCCATTGAGAGTGATCTCCCTCATCAAGTTCTCCAGGCATCCGTTAAGTTCGAACAGCTTGCTGGTAGCGCTGCCCTGATTGCGAATTTCCCGAATACTTTTGAAGCAGAACGTAACGCATTCAATGCGTTACGTCAGGATGTTTATCGCGCTGGATGGCACGCAGCTATTGCGTTAGGAGAGGGTACAGCGGCTACTGTATTCGAACGGCGCCTTCACGAGACAGGCGACATAGCGCCGCTATCAACGACAACACGTAAGTTCAGTAATATCGAACCCACTTTCACGATACCGGTTCAAGAAAATGCGTTACCCCGTCCTAAGATTGAGACAAAGCGCTCTTCCTTCCCTGCTTCGAAGATAATTCTATTGGCGGTGGCACTACTCGCAATTGGAGTGATCGCCGCCACGGTGATGATCCGAAGTAATCGCGGTGGGACATCGCACAAACAAAGCCAACGTGCTTATTTCACCTATTCAAACAATGCATCAGGGTCCACACAGGCAACTGTCGTCAAATCTCTAAAAAATGGCGACATAGCTGTAATGGCATCCGTAACGCCAAACGGTGGTGCAGTTAAGCACATTGTGCACAAAGTTAGCAAAGTTGGAAAACTACTCTGGTCGACACCCTTCGAGCTTTCTGGTTTCGACGATCCGAAAGGCTTTACCATCACTGTTGACACTTTGGGAAATGTCTTTGCGCTGGGTAAAGTCTTTGTCTCGCAGAGTGGCCTGCTGAACATCACGCCAGGGTGGTATCCCGTCATATTTCGGATTAACTCCGAAGGAATGATTTCCCGAGGCGTAGTTGTCCCCTATCCCTACCGGGGTGATGGAACTGATTATCAGTCTGCGCCGGATAACGCGGGTGGAGTCTGGGTCACAATGCACATTTCTCACGGCACCCGCGGACCAAGCACAGCACTCTGCCACATCAGCAAAGATGCTTCCATCAGCGGACTAACGGTCATTCCTAATGCAAATACAAGAATAGCAAAGTTGTTTTCAACCCTTGATGGTTTCGTTGTTGCACTCGGAAGCAACATGAACGCTCGAGGTGCGACAAAGGCTGGAACTTTTGTCACAAAATATAGCGACGGTGGACGTACCGTTTGGTCCACACCCGTTGATGGCACCTTGGATGCTTCGGTGGCTGCCATACAAAACAACAGTGACTCTCTTGCATTAGTGACTAAACAGACTGTTTCCAATAACTCAAAAACGCCGGCGATCAAATCCAAACTGTTCAACATCAACTTGATATCAGGAAAGATCATCAAGTCGATTCATCTGGAAAATTCGATGGTCGATCAAACCTACTATCTGACTGCTTCCACCAATACAAACGACTACGTCATAGCAAGCACAGAAAACTCGCCCGGTGGTTCGAACAACATCGGCTTTATCTTTGCGAATAGCGCCTCCAATGAGGCAAGCCTCAAGATCTCAGCAAACATTGCGAATACATCCCGCATAAACGGGATCAGCTACCTCTCCTCAGCTGGCAGCCGGACATTTCGTGCACTGGTCAATGTCACGATGTCTGGAAAAAACAATCAGAAAGCTACCCTATACGTGCACAAGGATCGGGCACGTGACATCGAAATGTCCTCACTAAGCGGTCTGGGGGACGTTCTTCCGACGAATGTTGATAAGGGCATTGCAGCAATCAATATAGGGAATACCTTTCAATTGATGCGACTGGATGACATCCGTTAGTCAACTTCCCCCTGTATTCACAACAGGATTTCGTTCAAGTTCTTGAAAATGCCGTAAACCCTTGATAGTATTTTGTCGCGGTCCCCTGTAGCTCAGCGGTAGAGCATTCGGCTGTTAACCGAAGGGTCACTGGTTCGAATCCAGTCGGGGGAGCTCACTAAGAGCCCGGTTCAAAAGACCGGGCTCTTTTTCATGGCCATCCCACCATCCCCAATGTTTAAATCCTCACTCATCTACGCCACACTCTGTGCGATGCTCATCCTTGGAAACGCATCGGGCACACATGCATCCCCCGTAGCGCCGGATGCCTGGACGCGAC
>CAIWTR010000464.1 GCA_903915615.1 uncultured Armatimonadota bacterium | reverse complement strand
TGCAGATCTGGTGCGTGCGATGTCTATTCCAGTCTCCTTTGACTTTCTGGCTGTCGGGAGTTATGGACCGGATGCCAAAATCAGTGGCGTCGTAAAAATCCTCAAAGATTTGGACTCGCCAGTTGAAAGCCGCCACGTGGTGCTGGTTGAAGATGTGCTGAACCCTGCGATGGCACGGCGTGCAGAATACCTTGCGGAAGTGATGCGTGCTCGCCGCGTGGCAAGTGTCCGGATTTGCACCCTGCTCGACAAACCAGATGCACGCGCACAGGCGGGTGTTACCGTAACCCCGGATTACTGCGGATTTACCCTGGATGAAGCCTATGTCGTTGGCTACGGTCTGGACTATCTCGGAAACTACCGGGCATTACCCTACATCGGTATCCTAAAGCCAGAAGTCTACGGCGGCGGCTAAACCGCTACGATATCGGGTCTCCTGATGACGTAAATCCCCGCATCCGGATTGGATGTGGTATATTCGTGATGCCTGTGCTTTACGTCGGGTATTCTGCGTGAACCTGCCACAGTGTGATGGTACTTCCGCACACATTCCACACATATTTTGTCTGATTCACTGCGTGAGCAGGCCATTGCCTGACCCCTTTGAGACCAAAGCCACCATCGCATGGTGGGCATTCCCTGGAGTTATCCATGCCAAGACCCCGACGCGCTACTGCGACAACCGACACTGAGCTCATTACAGAGGCTGTATCCCCAACCGAAACCCTAAAGCAGGTACTCAATATGGACCCAGATACATCCGATGCTGCTCCGGCTCCCGTCGCAAAGCGCGGTCGACCACGGCGGGTTATTCAAACTCCACCACCAGAGTTCACAGATGTCCCTGAGCGCCCAGTGGCCCCACCACAAGCTGTTGCACCTGCACCACAGGTTTACGCGGATGCACCATCCGATGCCCAAGCGGACTTCCGTGGCGCATCCCCGGATGATGCACCGCGCCCTGAGCGCCGTGGACGCTTCACCCGTGAGCGTGGCCCCCGCTACGATGCGCCGACGCAAGGTGATCAGGATGCTGGCAGCTCACCCGGGAACGAGTCCGATGCAAGTCCAGCGACACCAAGTGCATCCTATTCAGCCAGCCCAGATGACCTAAACGACCGCCGCGAGCGTCCGCAACGCGATGACCGCCGCGACCGCCGAAACAACAATCCCAATAGCAATGTCAACATCGGACAGGGCCGCGAGCAACGCGAGCGCCCTGGACATCGGATGCGTCCCGGTGGCGCACCGACAGCCGGTGGCCGTGACAAACAACAGCGTGGACGCGGTAACCGCGATCACTATATGGACCTCTCGGACCTTGAGGCAGATACAGAAATCGTGGATGGCATCGATGCCGAAGGCATGCTTGAAATCCATGCGGATGGCTTTGGCTTCCTGCGTAAGAAACCAACCTTGGCAAGCTCCGATGACATTTACGTCTCACAAAGCCACGTCAAGCGCTACGGTCTCCGAAATGGTGACCTCGTCAAAGGCATCGTCCGTGCACCCAAGGATACCGAAAAGTACCATGGCCTCCTGCGCGTTGATTCCATCAACGACCTCAACATCGAAGTCAGCAAGCTACGCCCGAACTTTGATGAACTGACACCTATCTATCCTGAATCCCGAATCCGTCTGGAGCGCGAAACCAAGCAGGTCGCGATGCGCTTCATCGACATGATTGCCCCGATCGGTAAAGGACAGCGCGGAATCATCGTCGCGCCACCTAAGGCCGGTAAGACAATCCTGCTCAAGCAGATCGCAAACTCCATCACGGCCAACCACCCGGAAATCACCCTCATCGTTCTCCTGATCGATGAGCGCCCGGAAGAAGTCACCGACATGCGCCGGTCCGTCAAGGGAGATGTCATTGCATCCCCATTTGATGAACAACCCGAACAGCACATGACGGTCGCCGATGTCGCTATCGAGCGGGCTAAGCGTCTCGTGGAAATCGGCAAGGATGTCGTTATCCTCCTCGACTCCATCACCCGCTACAGCCGTGCATCCAACCTCACGGTTACGCCAAGCGGACGAACCCTCCAGGGTGGTCTCGACCCAGCTGCCATCTATCGGCCAAAGCGCTTCTTCGGTGCCGCACGAAACATCGAACACGGTGGATCCCTCACCATCATCGCGACCGCACTGGTTGAAACCGGCTCGCGCATGGATGACATCATCTTTGAAGAGTTCAAAGGCACCGGCAACATGGAGCTCAAGCTCGACCGAGGCCTTTCAGAACAGCGCATCTACCCAGCGATTGATATCAAGGCATCCGGTACCCGGCACGATGAGCTCCTCTACCCAGATGCTGAGCTCAAGAAGATCTGGCAACTGCACAGAGTCCTCGCAAACCTCGGCACCAAGGAGTCGACAGAGCTCCTCATCGACCGTATCGAGAAGACCCCAAGCAACAAGGACTTCCTCCTGATGGTTGGTGCCAAGCCTACGGATGCACCCGCATCCAAGTCGATGGATTAAGCCCTGATGGACGACGAGACACCAGATGACTTTATAGAGCCGGAGCAGCCGGTCAACGACCCGGAAGGAGGCATCCTCCATTCGGTCGAAGTTCTGGGCGTCTTTGAGGCCGCTCCGGATGAAGATGAAGACGATGAAGTTCCGCCTTGGATGCGGCCGATTCGCGAATCAGCAATCCGGATCCGGGATGACAAAAGCCGAACGGTCACGATTTTTATCGGGCCGTTCGAAGCGATGTCCATCCTTCAGGGACTGGCAGAAAAAGCCACAGACCGGCCACTTTCACACGACCTCCTGCGCATCACCATCGACCGCCTCGGGGCCGAGATACAGGAAGTCGTCATCGACGATATTTGGCAAGGGACATTCTTCGCACGTATTCGCGTAAAACCGGCAAATGCGGATGAGGTGATTGACATCGATGCACGTCCATCCGATGCCATCGCTCTCGCAGTGCGGGCAAAGTGCCCCGTGTTTATGGCTGAGCGCGTCCTCCGGGAAGCTGGCATTGTGGAGCTGGATGACTAGGCTTCCACTGTCCGGGATAACACGCTCCAGGGTAGCGTAGTGACTCCGGAAATCACCGTCTGCATCGTTCACTGGAACACCCCGGATGACCTCCGCACCTGTCTTGATGCGCTGCTATCAAGTACAAGCGCAGCAAACCTTGAGCTGGTTGTCATTGATAATGCCAGTCTGCCGGATTCCATTGATGCCATCAGCCGCGACTATCCAAGCATCACTCTGGTCAAAAACGCCATAAATGTCGGCTATGCCGCGGGCTGTAACCAAGCTGCACGTAGAGCAAAAGGGGAGATGCTGCTTTTCCTGAACCCGGATGCACGCGTCGAACCAGCCGCGATCGCTACGCTAGTGATGAGTATCAAGACCCATCCGATGACCCTTGGAGCGCCCCGGTTGGTCTGGCCGGATGGCCGCACGCAACAGGCTGTAACAGGCGTGCCCGATCCGATGGCAACATTCCTTGAAATGTCGATGCTTTCGCGAATGTCTCCCAGCCTTGACCGCTGGAAACAGCGTTGGTTTGACTATGAACAAGACCAGCTAGCCGTCCAACCGATGGCGAGCTGTTGGCTGGTGCCCCGCGTTGCCTGGGATGCAATCGGTGAAATGGATGAGGCATTTCCTCTCTACTTCAACGATGTCGATTGGGCGCTTCGGGCAAGTCAAGCCGGTTGGCATTTTCGCTACATCCCTAGTGCTGTC
>CAIWTR010000463.1 GCA_903915615.1 uncultured Armatimonadota bacterium | reverse complement strand
GATTCTCACCCGTCTGAAGGATTTCTCTCTCTGTTTACGGTAATACGCATCGGAGGAATCTGCACGTGCGTGTTGTTATGTTGTCCTGGGAATTCCCGCCAAAGCGCGTCGGTGGAATCGCTGCAGCCCTCGAAGGTCTTGCACCGGCAGTCGCATCGCAAGACTGCATCGTGGATGTCATCACGGCTGGAGATGCCGGTGGGGCACCCTGCGAAGCTGTGGGCTCCAACCTGACCATTCACCGCGTACTTGTTCACGTGGAAACACACGACTTTTTTGACTGGATTCACCGGTTGAACGACTCGATGTATGCTCCAGCGGCAGAAGTCATTAAAAATGCACGTGCCGCTGGCGAAGATGTCATCCTCCATGTGCATGACTGGTTGACGATGTTTGTTGGGCTGCGCCTCAAGGATGACTTTGGGCTCAGGCTCGTCACGACCATCCATGCAACCGAATATGGCCGAAACCACGGAATCCACACCGATACCCAACATCAAATTCACAGCTGGGAATGCGAGCTGATTCAGCGCTCCGATTCTGTCATCGTGTGTTCGGAAGCGATGCGTCATGAAATCGTCCAGCACCTTGGCGCACACTGGCACCGGATTTCGGTTATTCCCAATGGCGTTGATGGAACTAAACTCGATGCACACTTCACCCCTGATGAACGTGCTGCATTTCGCTTGCGTTTTGCTGGGCCAAACGAAAAGATTGTGTTCTTCATCGGACGCATGGTCGGTGAAAAAGGTGCGCACCTGCTGGTGGAAGCCATCGGAAAGCTGCATCCAAGCTTGCCTATAAAGCTCGTGATATCCGGAGGCGGTGCGAGGACACACCTCGAAGAACGCGCGCAGGCCCTCGGAATCTGGGACAGCGTGTACTTTACCGGCCGCATCTCGGATGAAGACCGGGATGGTCTCTACGCCGTCGCGGATGTCGCCGTTTACCCAAGTCTCTATGAACCGTTTGGGATTGTGGCCCTTGAAGCGATGGCTGCCGGTGTTCCGGTGGTCGTCAGCGATGCTGGCGGCCTGCGGGAGGTCGTTGAGCACGATGTGACTGGAACGACGACGTATGCGGGGGATGTCAACTCGCTCGCATGGGGAATCGATCGTGTTTTACGGGATGATGTGCGTTCGGCGAAGCTTGCGGAGCGTGCAAAGGAAGTTGTTCGGACGAAGTTCTCCTGGAACCCGATTTCTAGGTCGACAGTGGAGGTATATCAAAATGTACTTAGTGCGTAGACTCGTCACCATCGGAGGCATCGCTGCCTCACTGGTGCTTAGTGGTGCGGCGATGGCCGATGTCACCCTGCCTCGTGCAATCAGTGACCACATGGTGCTGCAACGGAACAAGCCCGTTCGCATCTGGGGCTGGGCGGATGCTGGTGAGACCGTTACCGTAGATGTGGCAAAGCGTAAGGCTTCCACAACCGCGGGCGCGGATGGCACCTGGGAAGTTTTCCTGCCATCCCTGCCAACCGGCGGCCCATATGTGATGAACGTCACGGGCAAGAATAAACTCCAGCTCACCGATGTGCTGGTAGGCGAGGTCTGGGTCTGTTCCGGACAGTCGAACATGGAGTGGCCCGTACGCATAACGTTTGAACCAGAAAAGACGGCCAATGAGAGCACGGATGACGGCCTTCGGATGTTCACTGTTACCAAGGCTATCTCGGACACGGAGCTCAAAGATGTAACGGGTTCGTGGCAAGCAGCTGCTCCCGGCACCACGCCTAATTTCTCTGCTGTCGGCTACCACTTTGCAAAGACGCTGCGTAAAACCCTTGGTTGCCCAATCGGGATGATTCATACCAGCTGGGGTGGAACGCGTATCGAGGCGTGGACAAGCCCAGCGACGAACATCGCTGCGGGTATGAGCAAGGATGAGTTCAAACCAGGCGACAATCGTAATGCCAACAAGGCATCTGTTCTCTACAACGCGATGCTTGTCCCTGTCGCAAAGTACACCGTCACGGGCGCTATCTGGTACCAGGGCGAGTCCAACGCTGGAAACCCGATGAAGTACCGGACGCAGCTGCCTGAAATGATTGCTGACTGGCGTAATGTGTTCCAGACGCCAGAGCTGGTTTTCCTTCCCGTACAGCTCGCGCCATTCACAGCCAATGGCAACAATGCGACCAGCTACGCAGAGATTCGTGAAGCACAGTCGATGGCTGCTGAAAAGGACAAGCGTGTTGGTGTTGCAGTCATCACGGATGTCGGCGAAGAAAAGGACATCCACCCCCGCAAGAAGGGGCCCGTCGGTGAACGGTTGGCACTTCAGGCAGCACGGATTGCCTATGGCAAGAAGAACGATGGCGCATCCCCAAGCTTGCGTAATGTCCGCTACTACGATGGCACAGCAATGGTGTCCTTCCGAAACACCGGCGCTGGACTTGTTATCAAGGGCGGAACCATCAACGAGAATCCAGTCCCAAGTGACAAGCTGATGGGTTTTCAAATCTCGGGCGCGGATGGTGTTTGGTACGATGCCGATGCCGAAATCATCGACCGTGACCGCGTCGAGCTCAAAAGCCCAAAGGTTGCCAAGCCGAAGAATGTCCGCTTCGCGTTCATCAACGTCCCGCTGGCAAACCTGTTCAGTAT
>CAIWTR010000462.1 GCA_903915615.1 uncultured Armatimonadota bacterium | reverse complement strand
CATCTGCGCCCGGGCCATAGGCAAGCGCGATGCCTCCGCCGGCATCCACGGGAAGAGGCTGACCGTAGTCAAGCACATGCGTCACAGGCGCTTTGGCGCCACCCTTTTGGATGCACCCAAGGCTCTTTTCCTCAAGTGTTGTGATGCCACCGGCTTTGTTTCCCGGTGCGGGGTTCTCCGAGATCGGCTCGTTGTACTTTCGGAAGTAATCCTTGAAGCGATTGATCATGGCTTCGATTTCCCCGAAGGTCTGTTCGTTTGCAGCGCGCTCCATTAAGAGCTTTTCCGCTCCAAACATCTCAGGAACTTCCGTTAGGACGCTTGTTCCACCCCATCCAGCCAAGCGGTCTGACAGCACTCCAACGAGTGGGTTTGCAGTGAGGCCGCTAAAGCCATCGGAGCCACCACACTTCATGCCAAGGACCAGTTTGCTGATCGGCACTTCCGTGCGAACATCATCCTTGACAACATCCGCCAGCTCATGGAGCAAGCGAAGGGCTTCAGTGAGTTCATCATCGAATTCCTGAGCCGCGAACGAGCGAATCCTGTTTGGGTCAGCATTACGGAATGCGGCAATTTGATCTTTGAGCTGATTGTTTTCACAGCCAAGGCCCATAAGGAGGACTCCGGCGCAGTTTGGATGTGCAGCAAGAGCCGCAATCAGCTGCCGAGTTTGACCGAGGTCGCTACCGATTTGTGCGCAGCCATAGGGGTGCGTAAACGCATAGACGCCATCGACATGACCGCCATTTGCCTTCGACAACAGAGCATTGCCTTCGCGGGCAACACGTTCGGCAATCTTGTTGATGCATCCAACGGTACACAGAATCCAGATTTCCTGACGGATACCAACGCGGCCATCCGCGCGGACATAGCCCATAAATGTTGGTGCAGGCCCGATGGCATCCGGTGTTGGCGTTGGGCCTCCGAATGTATAGGCTTCATTCGCCCCCAGGGCTGTCCGGGCATTGTGCGTGTGGACCCACTCACCCTCGGCAATATCTGCCGTGGCGACAGCGAAAGGCTGGCCATATTTGACAATAGGAGTGCCAGACTTGATCGGATGAAGCGCGACTTTGTGACCGCTCATCACACTCGAAAGCGTTGTGATGTCTTTATCCAGTCCACAAAGGTGTGTTCCGGCAGCGATTGCTGGCGACAGCAGTACGGCAACATCGTCCGCAGCATTAATTTGTAGCGCTCTGGCTTCCATACGTCCCACTTCCATCCCCGCAAATTAGAACCAAAACCTCTCGTTACAGCCTAAGCCGCAATGCACCTAGTGCATATCGAGGCCACCGGAGATATCGACAGATCCTCCAGTGATATAGGCTGCCTTGTCCGATGCCAAGTAGATAACCAGATCGGCGACTTCCTGAGCGGTGCTCATTCTGCCTAGAAGTAACTTGGCCTTGAATGCTTCCGCTTCTGCATCCCCGGACACAGCACGCCGCGCAGCAAAGTTTGCAGCCATCATGTCAGTGTCAACTGCAGCCGGACACACGCAGCAAACGCGCACTTTTGGTGCAAGCGCAATCGCTGCTGACTTGGTCATATGGACCATTCCGGCCTTGGAGAGACCGTAAATCGTTTGCGTTGGACGACCGCTTCGGCCCGCGGCACTCGCAACGTTTACAACGACACCGCCAGTCTCGTTCTTGAGCATCTCAGCCCCAGCAGCCTGCAGTGCAAAGAAAGCACCCTTGAGGTTGATGTCCATGAGGAGGTCGTAGGTTTCTTCCGTGACATCCAGCATCGGTTCAAGGCGGAAAATACCAGCATTGTTGATCAGGACATCGATGCGTCCGTACTTTTGAGCAACGGTGGCGATGGCGGTGCGGACACTTGCGACATTTCCCATGTCCATGTGCACAAAGTCGCAGCCAGTCGCTGCTGCGACTTCCTGGAGACGCTCCATGTTGATGTCAGCAAGGACGACGGTGTCGCCGTTAGCTGCCATCGTCGCACCAAGTGCCTGTCCGATTCCACCCGCTCCACCCGTTACAATTACAACTCTTCCCATCAGATGTTCCTCACTGAACTATGCCCTCTTTTGGGCATGCGCATCAATAGATTAGAAATGGCTGCCATTAGCCATGCGTGCGATCGGGCATGCTACTCGTTAGCAGATTTGACCGGCATCGGTGTAGGCTGCAACGGACCGCAGAAAGGCAATCGATGCATTGATAAGCCCTTGGATGTGCGCCGCATCGGTGAACAGAAGTCCCGAAACATCCGGGAGCGTCAGGAGCGCGGCGAACGAAGAAAGTCCATCGGCATCCGATGTAACCGTAAGGGCATCGGAGATCGCGGGAATCTGGCTACGCAACGCCAAAAGCCATGCGTTTAGCTCGATGGCGACCACGGTCAAACAGCCAGAACGGGCATCGCCCACAAGATCCAACCCCTGT
>CAIWTR010000461.1 GCA_903915615.1 uncultured Armatimonadota bacterium | reverse complement strand
CTCAGCTCACGCTGAGGGCTTTTTCGTTATTTGGCGTTCAGCAATTCCCGTGTCTTTTCAAGACCCGTACGGATGACCAACTCAACCGGTAACTGGTCGTACTCCGGATTGAACAGCTCAAGGCTAATGAAGCCGTTCCAGCCAGACTTTTTCAGCTGACGGATGATCTGTCCTCCCGGTGCGATGCCATTCTGTGGGTAAACCCGGTCTTTGTCTGCAATCAGAGCAGCCGGCATTTCAGGGTAGTCATTGACGTGGAAGACACCCAGCTCCGATGCTCGGATATCAGAAAGACCCTTCAAGTCCGACTCGCCTTTATAGAGATGATAGATGTCGAGGAGCATTGTTGATCCTGCCGCACCTGCCATTCGGTAAACCTGCTTTACCGTGTCAAGACGCTTGAGATTCGTTGAAAATCCCCAGAGCTCGAGCTCGGGTTCGATACCTTCCTCACGACCAATCGCAGCAAGCGCGGCAAAACGCTCCGCGATGACATCGTTTGGGATGACACGACTCTCAGGCGTATGTGCTCCAATACTTGCAGCCGCAATACGCTTACCACCAGCACGCCGTACAAGACGCATACAACGTCGCGCATCCTCGAGGCCGGCTCGTCGCTGCGCTGGGTCATCGACAATCCATTGAGAGAACCCGATGGCACTTGGCATTTCAAGACCGAGGTCGCTCAGCTGTTGTGCAAGCTGTTCAAGGCCGCCTGGCTGCTTATCCACGGCTTCGAGTTCAGCAATCCATGGCTCGATGCCTTGCCAGCCAGCTCTAGCGACAAGTGATGCCAAAACGGGCAGGGACAAGCCCCGCCCGCGAATGGTTGAAGTGTTTATACAAACCTTCATTGAGATTAGACGGTCCATCCTCCGCGCATTTTGCGGTTGATCATTCCGTTTGCTTCAGCATCATCCTTGAAGGTTTCCTTCTTTGGATCCCAGTTGAGCTCACGGCCGCCGAGACGCAGGGAAAGGTTACCCAAGTGACAGACGGATGCCGAACGGTGGCCAACCTCAACATTGCAGATCGGTTGCTTACGCGTACGGATTCCATCCACAAAGTTTTGTGCATGGTTGTCCGAAACATACAAGCGCTCTGCCGACTTTGGCAGGGGATCCGTCAAAAGCTTCGGATCGCTTGCGGCGATGCGTCCACGGGATACAAAGATCCAGCGGCCATCTTCGCCTTCGAATGTGACGCCATTTTCGCCCTTGTCCGTTGCCAATAGCTCAACACCATTTGCGTAGGTGTAGGTCACTTCGTACTCAAGGAATGCTTCAAACGAACGCTTCTCTGCATCCGCTGGTTGGGCAGTACCTGTCGACTTGATCTTGACTGGACCAGACTTGTCCATTCCAAGACCCCATTGGGAAATATCGAGGTGATGAGCACCCCAGTCGGTCATCATTCCACCAGAGTAATCAAACCAGTGGCGGAACGAACCGTGTGTGCGCTCCTTGATGTAAGGGGTTTCAGGCGCTGGGCCAAGCCACATGTCAAAAAGGAAGTCATCCGGAGCTTCCGTTACCTGGAAGTTCGAACCACGGCTGCCACCTGGTAGATGCGCAATGACTTTCTTGACCTGGCCAATGCGACCGTTGCGCACCAGCTCACATGCGAGACGGAAGCGCGCATCGGAGCGTTGCTGCGAACCCGTCTGCCAGACAGTTCCATTGTCCTTCGCAAGCTTGACCAGCTGCTGACCTTCACCAATGGTGAGCGTCATCGGCTTTTCACAATAGACATCCTTGCCTTTGCGCATAGCCATACCTGCAATCACTGCATGCCAGTGGTCAGGGGTTCCGATAACAACTGCATCGATGTCGGT
>CAIWTR010000460.1 GCA_903915615.1 uncultured Armatimonadota bacterium | reverse complement strand
TCTCCCGGTTAGGAGCATTGAAAATCTCCATATTGGCTGGAGGAGCCGCACGCTTCCAGAATGTATAAATGGATCGTCGATACAGACTCTCACCAGAGTCACGCCGATAGTTTCGCGTGTTGGACTCAGGCATCGCCACTGCTTCCCATACACCATCTGGTTGGTAAGGCTTTACGCTTGGACCACCAATCTTCTGTGAAAGCAAACCACTCATCGAAAGGGCGGTGTCCCGAATCGCTTCGGCATCCATGCGGAACCGGGGCGCTCTTGATAGCCACTTATTAGCCGGATCAACACGTTTCTTTTCCGCGGTGACATTGGACGATTGTCGATACGTCGCAGATGTCAGGATCAATCGGAAGAATGCCTTTATGTCCCAGTCGTTTCGTCGGAATTCCGTTGCAAGCCAATCGAGGAGCTCAGGGTGGGTCGGCAACTCGCCGGTGATTCCAAAGTCTCCACTGGATTTGACAATGCCATTTCCGAAGACTTCCTGCCAGAAGCGGTTGACAGTCACTCGAGTTGTCAGGGGATTCTCAGGCATAAGAAGCCACTGAGCCAGACCAAGTCGGTTCTTTGGTGCCTTCGCAGGCATTGGAGGCAACGATGCGGGAGTCTCCGGTGTGACCTTTTCACGGCGCCTGTCATATTCGCCCCGTTGAAGGACATAGGCTTCCGGTGCCGATGTTTTCTCGGATGCAACAAACGTGGTTGTGCCACGGGACTTGATGAATGCTTCCTCTTCCTCCAAGGCCGTCACGCGAGCAAACGCCTGTCGATAGGAAGTGTCCAAGTTGGTAAGCCACCACGCATACAGCTCGTCAACCTCTTTGTCGGACATTGACTGCTTGGATGCTAATGACTTGACACGTGCATAGGATGCCATCGTCAAGACGGTTTGCGGTGGCAAGACACGGTTGTAGAGGCGCACATCCTGTACCGCTACACCTTCAGCACCAGCACTCTGGCTACGCTGCCCAACCATCAATGGGACATTGGTTGCAAGTGTGCCTGTCAGGGAGTTGGAGCTATTTTCAAGTGCCTTCCGCGAACCATCGACGTAGACGACCAGCCCGGAAGGCTTCTTCGTGCCATCGTAGGTAACCGTAATGTGATGCCAAACATTAGGTGTGAGGCGATCACGCGTGACACTTTTCAACGCATTCTCAGGCCACTTGTTGATGAGGTGTGAACCTATCTTGCCATCTTCAAGCCAGATGTCCCAGCCACGGAAATCAGCACCTTCGTCCATCTTTGCGATGACGGCGCCACCTACGTTCCCAGGAATCTTGACCCAGACGCTTGCCGAAAACGGCTTGGCGCCATCAAAGTCACCAGCATTACCAAGGTTCACCGCGTGGTTGCCACTACGGACAAACGCATCGCCATCTGGGTAGCCCTGAGTATATGCTGGCGTTCCGCTTGTTGTGAACGTTGCCAAACCGGCGGGAGAGGTTCCTGATTGGTCGCCCTTCGCCGAGAGAGGCACACGCAAAATCTGTCCATCTGGAGTTGACTCAGCAACCGAAAGCCCATTTTTCCGTGATGAGACCATCCAGGTATCAAACTCAGATCGTGCAGTCTTCTTTCGCTCTACGAGCACTGCGCGGCTGGAGATAAGTCCATCGGCATTTTGATCGAAACGGATTTTGTCAGCTGCTGCTGGGACAAAGATAATCGGAGGCGTATCCTTGATGTTGCCATCCATGGCACGCTGCACCGTGTTATTGAAGAACGCTGACATTGCATAAAAATCACGCGTCGAAATCGGATCAAACTTGTGATCATGGCAAACGGCACAACCAAGAGTTGAGCCTAACCAGACCTGGGCAGTTGTCTCCGTACGATCACGGGCATAAAGCACCAAATATTCTTCATCGATCGCGCCGCCTTCATTCGTCGTGATATTGCAGCGCGTAAATCCGGTTGCAATACGCTGATCAAGCGTCGGGCGGGGCAGAAGGTCGCCGGCGAGCTGCTCTACCGTGAACTGGTCAAACGGCATGTTGTCATTGAATGCGTTAATGACCCAGTCGCGGTATGCCCAAATTTCACGATAGTTATCAAAGTGGATTCCATGAGTATCTGCGTAGCGTGCCGCATCCAGCCAGTAGCGTCCCCGATGTTCACCCCAACGTGGCGATGCAAATAGTTTGTTCAGGTAGCGATCATAGGCATCGGGCCGGGTGTCACGAACGAACGCTTCGACATCCACGATGTCCGGTGGGAGACCGGTTAGGTCAAAGGCCGCACGGCGGGCGAGTGTTCTGCGATCCGCTTCTGGAGCAGGCGTGAGGCCGCGGGCTTCCATCGCCGCAAGTGTAAAGCGGTCAATCTCATTGCGAACCCATTTTGTGTTTTTGACTATTGGAAGCTTGGGACGCTTGATCGGGAGATAAGACCAGTGTTGTTCGTACTTGGCACCCGCTGCAATCCAGCGCGTTAATGTATCGATATCAGCGGACGACAAGGATTTATGACCAGCCGCAGGCGGCATGTGGAGTGGGTTGGCCTCCGGGAGCCGGACGCGCATCATGATGTTGGATGCAACCGGGTCTCCAGGAATGATTGCCTGTCCACTGGCTCGCTTTAGTGTTGCATCGGCGAAGCGGTCGAGGCGAAGCCCGGCCTTCCGGGATGCACTGTCAGGGCCGTGACACGAGAAGCAGTTTTCAGCGAGGATTGGACGGACATCCTGATTGTATGTTGGAACCTTGAAGGTGGCTTTTGCCTTGGTGAGTGGCGGTGCAGCCGCAAGCGACATTGAAATCGCTGCAATTGGTAAAAGTGCCAAGCCAATGCTACTCAGGGGATGCCGGTACGTCGTTCGAAGCAGTTGAAACATCATGGAAACATCTCCAATAAGGTCATGGGAACACCGTTGTCCACACCTGTTTCATTATCACCGTCAAGCGTGATGGTTGGCAATGCCCATGCACCTACTGGCTGGTAGAATTTACACATGTTGCTTCCGATATATTGTGGATGTAACAGGAGAATGTAAATGCGTAAAAAGGTAACGGTTGTTGGTGCAGGGTTTGTTGGTTCAACCTGTGCTCACTGGATTGCTGCAAAGCAGCTTGCGGATGTCGTCTTGATCGACATTTTTGAGGGAGTCGCCAAGGGAAAAGCACTTGACCTTTCCCAAGCGGGACCGGTTGAAGGCTACGATGTCTCGATTACAGGATCGAGCGACTATGCGGATGCTGCCAACAGCGATGTGGTTATTCTGACCAGTGGTGCACCGCGTAAGCCAGGTATGACCCGTGAGGATCTTGTCGCAGTCAATGCTGACATCACCGCACAGAACATCGAAGCGATTAAGGCAACATCACCGAATGCATTTTTGATTGTTGTTTCCAACCCAATGGACACGATGACTACGCTTGCACACAAGCTCAGTGGATTCCCCAAGGAGCGTGTCATGGGCCAGGGTGGCGTCCTCGATGCAGCCCGATACCGGACATTTATCGCACGTGAAATCGGCTGTTCCGTCGAAGATGTTCATGCAATGCTGATGGGTGGTCACGGTGATGAAATGGTGCCTCTACCGCGTTTCACCACGGTGTCTGGTATTCCTGTAACCGAGTTTATTGCCCCAGAGCGTCTTCAGGAGATCGTCGACCGAACCAAACAGGGCGGTGCTGAGATTGTAAAGCTCCTTGAAAAGGGAAGTGCATACTACGCGCCAAGTGCAGCGACTGTTGCAATGGTCGAGTCCATTTTGTTGGATAAGAAGCGCGTGATGCCTGTTGCAGCCCTTTGCGAAGGTGAGTATGGCGTGAGTGGCATCTACTTTGGTGTTCCAGTTGTGCTCGGCGCGGGTGGTATTGAGAAAATCCTTGAGCTTCCACTCACCGCCGAAGAGCAGGACAATGTCAACCGATCATCCGCTCTGGTCAAAGCCAGCTGTGCAGCACTTCCAGCAAAGTATGGCGTCATCTAAGCCATAGTTGGTAAGCATCGGGCTTGAGTACCCCGGGTTGTCGAAGTGTTTCGCAACCCGGGGCTTTTCGTTTCAGATGTTTGGTTCGTGTTAAATAGTAAAGCCCCGAAGTGCCTTATTGCACATCGGGGCTTTTACTAGCTTAGTAGCGCGTTCATGTGTACACGGTATCGCGAAGACGCGAACCGACCTCCTGCCTACGCAGTTTTGCAAGGGCGCCTGACTCAATCTGTCGGGCGCGCTCACGGGAGAGTTGCAGCTGTCTGCCGACTTGCTCCAGTGTCATTTGTGCTTCGGCATCCGGGTGGAGTCCATAACGGAGTTCAAGCACTTCCTTTTCACGAGGCGTCAGGCTCGACAGTGCGTGTTCCAGTTCCTCTCGCAACGCACGGCGGAATACACGGCTGCTTGGATGCGTGGCATCTTCGGCTGGCAACAAGTCTCCCAGACGCGTTGTAGAATCTCCTGCAGGCGCATCGAGGGACATCGGCTCTGGCGTTTCAGCTTCGAGCAATGTATCGACCTTATCTACCGGAAGGTTGATTTCTGTTGCGATTTCTGCCGATGTCGGCTGGCGGTTCAGCTTGGTTGCCAACATTTCACGTGTTCGCTTGATTTTTCCAAGCGATTCAATCGCGTGAGACGGCAAGCGAATCGTTCGGCCTTGGTTTTCAACCGCACGCCCCAGAGCCTGGCGGATCCAGTGGGTGGCATACGTCGAGAAGCGGAACCCCTTGCGGTGGTCATACTTATCAACTGCGTGAATCAGGCCTAGGGTTCCCTCCTGAATGAGGTCCTCCATGGCGATTCCGCGGTTTTGGTACTTCTTTGCAATCGATGTAACCAAACGAAGGTTGGAGCGGACGAGCTCTTCGCGTGCAAGCTGTGCCCGGCGCCGAGCAAACTCGCTTGAGCCTTCACGCTCGCCGCTTTTAACCCACTTGCTTAACTGGCATTCTTGCGCCGCATTAAGGAGTGTGGCCGCGGTAGGGCCACGACGTTCGGCGAGGAAGCTCTCAAAGGATCGGTAGGTGTCCTTGGTGATGTCGTCTTCTTCTTCAGAAACGACAGGCTGCGGCACTGCCACAACTACATCAACTTTGGTTTCAGGTTCCTGATCTGTGGATGCTGCGCCGGCTGCAAGTGTCTCGGATCCAATTTTCTCTCCGGTCTCCAATGCTTCCTGGCGTTCTTGCTGCTCCATCTTACTCATTCTCCATCTCCATCAAAGCCAATACTGTGCTGAAACGGTTTCACCGTTGCAACAGGACATCCCACATGGTGAAATCTATACGAACATCCGATGAAGAATGTTCCCCCCGGTCTCATCGATTCGCGCCTGTCTGGTGTGACAATCGCGCGCTCAATCGTGCAACGATGAGCAATCACCGAAGCGTAATATTACCCCTTCCATGGCAATTATCCTGCCACACTTGCAAAATAGGTTCAGAAGATATCAGCATTGCCCGATGCGATGTCATATGGGTAATATCCATAACTATGTCAGACACACGCTATGCCAAACTTGCCGATCTATTGGTTTCCCATTCGACGGAGCTCGTAAAGGGTGAACGGGTTCTGATCCATACAACCGATGTGCCAGATGCGTTTGTATCGGTACTCATACAGGCTGTTCGTGCGGTTGGGGCGTATCCAATACTCATGTCGCAGAGCTCACGGTTGGTTCGTCAGCTGATATTGTCCGGCGATCAGGCGTACTGGGAGGCAGAAGCAAAGCTCGCTATAGAACAGCTTCAGACGGTTGCTGCGTACATAAGCATCCGGGGAAACGTCAACACATTGGAGACATCTGATATCCCGACGGATGTCATGCGTGTTTACCAGACTGCTTTTGGTCAGCCAGTAACCGACTACCGCGTCAATCACACACGGTGGTGCGCCCTCCGTTGGCCTAATCCAAGTTTCGCACAGGCTGCTGGGATGTCGACAGATGCCTTTGAAGACTTTTACTTTGATGTTTGTACATTGGATTACGGGCGGATGGCGAAGGCTGCCGAGCCGCTTCGTGATCTGATGGCGAAAACCGACCGAGTTAGAATCCTTGGTCCTGGTACGGATCTTTCTTTTTCTGTTCATGGCATTGGGGCTCGAATGAGCTTCGGGCAGCGTAACGTTCCCGATGGCGAGTGCTTCTCCTGTCCAACGATTGACTCCACCAATGGTGTGATCAGCTATAACGCACCCACCGTTTACGCGGGTAAGCCCTTCAGTGACATCCGGCTTGAGTTGAAGGATGGACTTATTGTTAGTGCGACGTCGTCGGATACGACATCGTTGAACGAGATTCTCGACACCGATGAAGGCGCGCGACGCATTGGTGAATTTGCGATTGGCTATAACCCAGTTATTTTGAATCCAATGCGAGATGTCTTGTTCGATGAAAAGATTGCAGGGTCGCTGCACTTCACCCCTGGCAATGCGTACGCATCCCCAGGAAATGGAAACCGCTCAGGTGTCCACTGGGACATGGTTTTGATCCAGCGCCCAGAGTGGGGCGGGGGTGAGATTTGGTTTGATGATGTCCTGATTCGTAAGGATGGCCTGTTCATCCTAGATGTTTTGCAAGGGTTGAACCCGGAGCGATTACTCGGTTGATTGGTACATCGGATCGCGACATGCGTATCGTTCAAGAAATGTGGACATTGGCAAACAATGAGCCACTCACGCTTTATGCTTTGCAAAAGTACGGAGTAATCGATCGCGATCGGTACCGGCGGTATCACAACGGTCTGTGGCTTGAGCTCACCCTTGAGTGTGATGACCGAACCAAGGTTTGGTCCTACGAATTGGCGATATTGAGCCCTGATGGGGGTGACCTCGATCCGGATGTTGTCAACTACTGGCTGGAGGCTTTCCTTGGTAACAAAAAGGGGTTGGCAAGCCGTCGTTCGTTCATGCTTCGTGATGCTCGCTATACCTTTCCATTCCGAGGATGATTAGGTGCGTCTAATAGTGATGCTGTTGGGTGCCAGCCCCATGTGTAACGTACGTGATGCAATAAAAGCTTAGTGGTTGTCTCGTATTAAATTCTAAATTTTTCTGAAACTCATACGACTTTCGGTTATCATATGCATTGGTTACTGAACGACAGCGTTGTGCGACATCAGCCAATACCTGCGGAAGGCAACATGGAAACTACCTGTGGGTGGTCAGTGTTAGCGATGCATCTGTTCTAGAACCCGTTGTGTAACTCCAATTACGCAATGTATTCGAGGAAAAATATGAAGAATATGACGATGACCATCGGCGCACTCGCAGTGACGCTCGCTGGTATTGGCATTGCACCTGTCTTTGCACAGGATGGTCCATTCAAGGATGTTCCAAACGATCACTGGGCATACCAGGCAATCGAGCGTTTGGCCAAGGACAAGGTTTTCATCGGCGATACCGATGGCAAGTTCGCTGGCAAGCGTTCCCTTACCCGCTACGAATTGGCAGTCGTTGTCGACCGTATCGTTCGCGGTATGGACGAGCGTTATGTCAAGGCTCCACTACCAGCTCCTACTGAAGTAAAGGCTGGAGTTTCCATGGACCAAGTCCAGGACCTCCTTGGCGGCTACGCAAAGAAGTCTGATATCCCTGCACCTACCAAGGTTGACATGTCCGGACTTGCAAAGCAGTCTGACATCGACTTGATCCGCAAGATGGTTGCTGAGTTCCAGACCGAACTCACCACCCTCGGTGTGGATGTCGACAAGGCAAAGAAGTCCCTTGACAATCATGAGAAGCGCATTGCAGCTCTTGAAGCAGCAAACAAGAATGCTGTCAAGATCTCCGGTGCATTCAATGCATACGTTCGTGGTGACTTTGGATCCAACGGCCTCGGTGCGGTTGATTACAACAGCGCTGCAATCGCTGCTGGTTCAACGGTTCTCGGTTCGAGCACCGTTCGCCATGACCTCGATGTCAACATCTCTGCACCATCCGTTGATGTAACCCTCAACTTTGGTAACTACCTGCCATCCCTGGGCTCCATTGCTCAGTACGCAGCTGGTTCTGCAACGCAGGGCAACACCATCTACAAGGCTGTTTACTCCACCAAGCAGAGCATCCCTGTGCTCGGTACGGTCGCAGCAAACATCGGACGTGTTCCAAGCCAAATGTCTGCTTTGACCTTCAAGGCATACGATGTTGATGCATACTTCAATAACAACAAGACCGACAACGGTAACTACCTTGTTGACGGTTTGAATGCATCCTTCAAGGTTGGTCCATTCTCCATCACAGCTCTGGCTGGTAAGACGGACCCAATCGCTAACTCCTCCCTGATCAATGCTGGAGATCCAACGCTCTCCACCGGTATCAAGGCTGGTATGACGGCTCCTTGGGGATTCGATCGTGCCGATCAGATTGGTTCGCCAAACTCCGACGGTATCACGGTTAGCCGTGTAGCTGGTGGACGTGCAGGCTTCAAGCTCTTCAGCATCCCAGTTGGTGTTAGCACCGTTCTGGCTGCTGGGCAGTCCAATGGCGACTTCGATCAGGTCAACGTCTACGGCGCTGATGTAAAGATCAAGCTCTTTGGCCTTGATGTCTACGGTGAGTACGCTGAGTCCAACACCCGCTTGGGTGGAGCAAACGTTAACGTTCGCGACAACTCCGCTTACAACGTTCACACAAAGCTTTCCAATGGCTCCTGGACCCTGTCCGGTGGCTACAAGGAAGTTGAGCCTCTCTTCGGTGCACCAGGTAGCTGGGGCCGTATGGGAACCAACGTCAACCCAACCGACATCAAGGGTGGTTTCGGATCCTGGAACTGGACCCCAACATCCAAGTTGAGCGTTATGTTGGCAACACAGAACTACACCGGTACTGACAAGGGTGGCAACACCAAGGATCAGAAGTCCGAGAACACCAAGGCAGGTTTCACCTACAAGCTTGGTTCAACATCTGACTTCACCGTTTCCCAGGAAGTTACCAAGTACACGGATGCAGGCGCACTTCAGGGACGTGAGACCTTCACGAACTATGCTTATGCAAAGACCCTCAGCGCTACTTCGACCTTCCGTCTTCTGTACCAGGTTGTTTCGTACAACGATGGCACAGCTGACATCCAGAAGGGTGGAGTTGTTGCAACCCAGTTCTCGGTTAAGTTCTAACCAGAACTGCGCTTGCGCAGCCTAAAGCCAAACCCCCGGTTCTTATGGACCGGGGGTTTTCTTTATCGTGCTATAATCTGCCCGTATGGATACTGGAGATTTTCGAAACGGCTTGTCAATTTTCTACAACAATGACATCTACACCATTGTTGAGTTTCAACATGTCAAGCCAGGCAAAGGCGGAGCGTTCGTACGCTCAAAGATGAAGAACCTGCGGACCGGTGCGACACTTGATCGTACTTGGAACGCCGGAGAAAAGATTGAACCTGCGCGCCTTGATCGCAAGGTGATGCAGTTTCTTTACTCCGATGGTGCAGACTTCAACTTAATGGACATGGAAACTTTTGAGCAGGTCACTGTTGACCGAAAGCTCATTGGGGACAAGGAAAAGTACCTTAAAGAGAACACGGAAGTTCAGGTCATCATTTTTAAGGATGAGATCGTTCAGGTTACATCTCCTGACTTCATGGAACTCATCATTACCGAGACCGATCCAGGTTTCCGCGGTGACACCGCATCGGGAGGTAGTAAGCCTGCCACACTCGAAACGGGCGCTGTCATCCGTGTTCCATTTTTCGTAAATCAAGGGGATAAAGTACGGGTTGATACACGTACTGATACTTACCTTGAACGCGTAAAGTAGGAAGATCATGGACCACGAGGAGTATAACCGGACCGGTGCAGCCACCCCTGTAATGCTTGGGATTGCAAACAATGTCTTTCATGTTTGCATCGTTGTATTCGGTCTTTCCACTGCATACCTCTTGTATGGCGTATTCTTCGGTCTGGGGGACTTTGCATCCTGGGACCGTGCGCGCCAAATTACAATGATAGGCAACATCAACCTCGCGGGTAACGCGATGCTTGCCGCGGCAGTTGTTGGGTCAATCTGCTCCCTGGTCCTGTTCTGGTATGAAGAAACCGCCGGCTACGTGATTGCGTTACTCGCAGGTGCGTTGTACTTCGGCGTCCCGATGGCTTTTGCTAGCATGGGGGGAGAACCCTCTGTCGCGATGCGGATGACCGTTGTTAAGTTTCCAGTCGCTGCACTTGCGCCTGGGTTGATAGCCTTCATTTTGGTTGTTCGCGACTTAGTCGTCCGGCTCATTAGATCGCTTGAACGCCAAAGCAAAGTGGCGTCAGATTTGCAATTTGGTAATGATGCCAAAAGAGAAGAACGTCCTGTACGGATGTCCCTAATCGGGAAGTGCTGGGAAGGCGCATACTGCAGGGATTACATTCGCACACACTGTCCGATCTTTCAGGCAAAAGATACCTGCTGGCAACGTCGTCGAGGTTGCTACTGTGATGAGGAAATCGTCAACACCGCAACCAAAAAGTCCCGTGGGACCGTTCTTGAGATGGCTCCAAATGAGTCTCAGAACTACGCAAACAGTTCGACGAAAAAGGTTGTCTTTCTCTCAAATGAGCAGAAAGTTGAACGATGCCGCAACTGCATCATTTACAACGAGCATCAACGTGAAAAGTACAAGGTCCTGCTGCCGGTTGTGATGGTGTTGTCGATTGCCTTATGCGCATTCCTTGGCTACCAGATGCGAGATTCTGTTGGAAACGTGATGAATGTGATCGAGATGACCATTCGGCGCTTTGCGTTCACCGGAGATCCTACAACCGCCATCAAGGTTGTGAAGCCAAATGAAGGCGCTGTATGGGCTTTCGTCCTGGCAGGGTCAATCATGGTCATTGCCAAGATCATCCATGTTCTTGAATGGGCCATATTTGAGAAGAAGTGGTAACGATGGATACAAGTTTGATTGAAGCTTACGCAGCCGCGATGACGCCTCAGCCACAAATGACAGAGCTCGAAATTATCGCGGATGGCGTTCATGTTCGTTTACGAAGGAACATAGCCGTTGCAGATGCTCCGCATGATGTCCTTTTGGATCGCGTGGACCAACCCAGTGAAACGGATGCTGTTTATCAAGTGACCGCACAAAGTGTTGGTGTATTTGTGCCCACTGAACCTGCATTTGAAGTTGGCGATATTGTAGATGGCACACGCTCGCTTGGAGCAATCGACACGGTTGGCATTACTAATGCCATTGTCTCGTCAGTAACCGGTGTTGTCTCTGCTGTCCATGTTGCATCCGGGCAACCGGTTGAATATGGTCAACCCTTGTTCGACCTTTTGGAAAGTAAATCGAATTGAGACGTGGGTTCACACTTGTCGGGACGCTGATCACAATCGCGATCATTGCCGTTCTTGCCGTGTTTGTGGTTCGGTATGTCTCTGGTGGTGGCGGCGTTGATGCGGCAGGTCGCAAGGTTCCAACACCTACGCAACGAGCCCGTATCACGGCCGGAAATGAATACATTTCACAGATTCAACAAGCGATCACCATGTACAAAATGGACCATGATGAGCAGCTTCCCGCGACGCTTGCTGAGCTAAAGCCATATGGGGTGACCGAACAAATGATTGTTGATCCCAACACAAAAGCTCCTCTGAATTATGATGCCGCGACAGGGATTGTGAGTCAATCTGCGGGTTTCATATCCACCACGAATCCTTGACGGAGATTGACGGTACATTGATGTTTAAGAAAGTTTTAATTGCCAACCGTGGTGAGATAGCTGTCCGTGTTATCAGGGCCTGTAGAGAATTGGGTGTCGCAACGGTGGCGATACATTCTGATGCCGATGCTGACTCGCTCCACGTTCGACTAGCCGATGAAGCCGTTTGTGTAGGTCCTGCTGCGAGCAAGGACTCCTACCTCAATATCCCTAATATTGTTGCTGCAGCCCGCAACACCGGGGCTGATGCTGTTCATCCCGGCTACGGCTTCCTGTCCGAAATGGCGAGCTTTGCGGAAATCTGCAATGCCATCGGAGTGAAATTCATTGGTCCACCCGTCGCGGCCATTGAGCAAATGGGCGATAAAGCAACCGCAAGGGAAACCGCGCTTGCTGCCGGTGTTCCTACAGTTCCCGGGTCAGATGGCCTTTTGACATCCGATGAAGATGCACGCCGCATCGCCGGCGTTATTGGCTATCCTGTTGTGGTAAAGGCTACGGCTGGTGGCGGCGGTCGCGGGATTCGCGTCGCGTGGTCGGAAGAAGAACTCCTCAAAGGTCTCAAGGTTGCACAAGCGGAAGCAGAAGCTGCCTTTGGTAATGCGGGGGTTTATCTCGAGAAGTACATCACGGACATGCGCCATATCGAGGTGCAAATCCTCGCAGATGAGCATGGAAACGTCATCCACCTTGGTGAACGTGAGTGCACCGTGCAAACGGTTCGTCACCAAAAGGTTGTGGAGGAAGCTCCAAGTGTGTCCCTAACACCAGAGCAGCGCTTTGCAATGGGGGATGCCGCTGTTCGTGCAGCCAAGGCTGTCGGCTACACAAATGCCGGTACCGTTGAGTTCATCTACACCCCAAACGGCGAGTTCTATTTCATGGAAATGAACACCCGTATTCAGGTGGAACATCCGGTAACAGAGGCTGTTACGGGTATCGACCTCGTAAAGTGGCAGATTCGAATAGCTGCAGGCGAGACCTTGACCATTGCGCAAGATGAAGTTAGCTGGAACGGACACTCCATTGAGTGCCGCGTGACTGCTCAAAATCCATCTAAGGGTTTCGCACCCAGTGCGGGAAAAATGGCAAGCTTCATCATGCCGGGTGGCTTGGGCATCCGTGTGGATTCACAGTGTTACTCCGGCTATACCGTGCCTCCATACTATGACTCCAATCTTGCCAAACTCATCGTTTGGGCACCAACCCGTGAAGAAGCCATCATCCGGATGGAATGTGCATTGTCCGAAGTTACGGTCGAAGGCTTGCCAACAAACGTATCCTTTTTGAAAACCATCCTTGAAGATGATCGCTACCGGACAAATGCCATTTCTACGAAATTCCTTCCAACGCTGATGGATGAGCTGGGGTTGTAGTTAATGTCAGTAACCGTTTCTGAAGTTGATCATCAGTTCCTCAAGAGCATCGAGGGCAATGCCCGCCTCTCCGATAGTCAGCTTGCCACCATGCTTGGCTGTGATGAGGAATCTGTCGTTGAAATGCGTGCACGTTTGGAAGCGCTTGGCGTCATTGCTGGATACCGTACGCGTATCAAGTGGGATGTCGTAACGGCACCGGCTGTCGAGAGCTTTATCGATCTTGCCGTTCAACCTGAACGTGGCTACGGTTATGACCGTATTGCGGACCGTATCAGGCAGTTTCCCGAAGTCGTCAGCGTACACTTGGTGACCGGGTCGCAAGATCTCCGTGTCGTGGTTCGCGGGCAAACAATGCAGGAAGTAGCCAGTTTTGTCGCTGAGCGCTTGGCAACGATCGATGGTGTTCGCGGAACAGCGACCCGCTTTGTCCTCAAGTGTTATAAACAAGAAGGGGATGCATTTGCACGACCCGGTAAAGATGAGCGCTTGGCGGTAGCTCCTTGAAAAGTCTATCTACGACTGTCGCAAATCTGCCTGCATCCGGTATCCGAAAGTTCTTTGACCTTGTTGCAGAGCTGGATGATGTTATCTCCCTCGGTGTTGGCGAACCGGATTTCGTTACACCCTGGAGAGTCCGGGAAGCGGCCATTCATAGCCTTGAACAGGGCCGTACGACCTATACGAGTAACTATGGTCTCTTGGAGCTCCGGGATGCCATCGCTCAACAAATCGCAGGCCGTTATGGCGTTAGTTATTGTCATCGTAGTGAGGTTCTTGTCACCGTAGGCGTTTCTGAAGGACTCGATGCAGCGTTTCGGGCGATTCTAAATCCCGGAGATGAGGTTCTGGTTCCAGAGCCATGCTATGTCTCCTACGCGCCTTGTGTGTTGTTCGCGGGAGGAATCCCGGTTCCGGTACCTACCCGCGCGGTGGATGGCTTTAAAGTCCAAGCAGAAAACCTGTCAACGTACATCACGCCAAAGACCAAGGCTATCCTTCTCAGCTATCCAACAAACCCAACGGGTGCTGTAATGGGGCGTCAGGAACTTCAGGATGTCGTAGATGTTGCCTGCGCAAACGACCTGTATATCCTCTCTGACGAGATATACGACCGCTTGTCCTATGATGCGCCGCACGTCTGTGTACCGTCCCTTGCAGGTGCTAAAGAGCGGACAATCCTTCTGAACGGCTTTAGCAAAGCCTATGCGATGACTGGATGGCGTGTGGGTTATGTGTGTGCTCCGGCGCCAATCGTTGAAGCGATGATGAAGATCCATCAATACACCATGCTGTGCGCACCGATTACATCGCAGATCGCTGCCTTGGAAGCTATCCGGAATGGCGAGCGGGATGTTGCTGACATGGTTGATGACTATGATCGGCGCAGGCGGATGTTTGTGGCTGGACTAAACCGCGTTGGTGTTCCGTGTGAGCTTCCAGGTGGGGCCTTCTACGCATTCCCGAATGTTGAGCACACCGGACTTGATGCATCCACATTTGCGGAGCGACTTCTTCAGGAAGAACGTGTTCTTGTTGTCCCTGGTGATGTCTTTGGCCCCGGTGGTACAGGGCACGTTCGTTGTTGCTACGCAACGGCACCAAAGCTTCTGGAGGAGGCCATCGTACGGATTGGCAACTTCGTCGAGAGACTTAAGTAGAGCTTGTTTGTAGGGCTGGTCTCGTAACTGTTTGGCTATAAGACTCCGCGGCGTTTACTCTAGCGCATCTATTTGACCGGCCATAAGCTCCCACTCTGTCATCAGCTCCTCTAACGCTTTTCCAGTTTGCTCGTACAGCTTTGCATCGGCGATTGCACTGTCCGGGCTTGCTGGAGCTGATAACCGCCCCTCAATCGTTGCTAGCTGCGTTTCTGTTTCTGCAATCTTTGCTTCCAGTGATTCCAGCTTTGATTGTAACTTTCGCTTGTCGCGGCTACGCTGCAGCGCACTTTGTGCTGGCTGCGTAGCAACTTGGTCGGTCACTTTCTTCCGGGCTGGCTGTGCCTCGGCCGCTGCAACGGATTCACGCCACGCAGAATACGGCATGTCGTACAGCGCTACATTTCCCGTTCCATCAAAGTACAGCGTCTTATTGGTCGTCTCATCCAGAAGGCTACGGTCGTGGCTAATGACAAGCAATGTGCCGGCAAAGCGCGCCAGTGACTGCGCAAGTGCATCACAAGAAAAAACATCCAAGTGGTTCGTAGGTTCATCCAATATTAGGAGATTGGCAGGCGACAACACCATTAACGACATCGCAAGCTTTGCACGCTCGCCTCCGGAAAGTCCTGAAACCGGCTTAAAGACATCCTCACCGGTAAAGAGAAACTTCGCCAAATGCGTCCTGCACTCTGCAATCGTTAAACCAGCACGATCGTAAAACGCATCGAGGAGCGATTCATCATCCCCGAAGTCATCCTGTTCCTGTTTATGGTGTGCAACCTTGACGCCGTGGCCGGTTCGGATATGACCAGAGTCAATTTCATCGTCCCCGATGAGCATATTAATCAGCGTAGTCTTCCCTGCACCATTAGGACCAACAACGCCGACACGGTCGCCACGTCGAAGCGTAAAGTTCGCATTCCGCACAATCGTCCGGTCGCCAAAGCTTTTGCAGAGGTTCTGTGCAACAACGACATCCAAACCGCTACGACCAGCATCGCCAACAGCTGCATGCATCATCGCGCCATCATCCATCGGGCGGTCAATCCGGTCTAAGCGATTCAAAACCTTTTGACGGCCCATCGCGTTTCGGGTGTTCTGACCGGCTTTGTTACGCCGAATGTACTCTTCGGTTTTTTGAATATGAGCTTGCTGTTTGAGGTACTCATCTAGCTGTTGCTGCCGCTCGGCATCCCGGCGCTTGCGATACTCGCTGTACGCACATCCATAAACGGTAACGCGGTGCACATCTACTTCCCACGTTGCCTTGGTGACCCGGTCTAAGAAGCGGCGGTCGTGGCTAACAACGAGGACGGCTCCGGGAACCTGTACGAGGAAGTTCTCAAGCCATTCAATGGCCTTGATGTCCAAGTGGTTTGTAGGTTCATCCAGAATCAGGACCTCAGGACTCGTCGCAAGCAAACGGGCCATCGCAAGGCGGGTCTTTTCACCCCCGGAAAGCACCGCAACCTGTTTGTCCCAAGTTGATTCCGGGAAACCGAGGGCTTTCAGGGATGCGTGCAGCCCATCAACGGCAAAGTGCCCTCCGAGATACTGATGGCGGTCCTGAGCGGCCCCGAGTGCCTCTGTCAGCTCCTCGTCGGTTGGATTTTCTGCGAGGGCTTGTTCCGCATTTCGTAGCTCAGTCTCCGCATCCGCTACCGCCGAAAGTGCAACTTCCGCCGCCTGAATTACCGTTTGAGATTCATCAATGGACTGAATCTGGGACAAGTATCCGATGCGAATTCCTTTGGCGATGTGAATGTTGCCGCTTGCCGGCTGTTCGATACCAAGGATTGCCTTCAGAAGCGTGGTTTTTCCGCCTCCATTTCGGCCAACAATCCCAATCCGCTCGCCTCGTGCGACCGAGAGGGAAACGTTTTCGAGAATCGTGTCCGGGCCGTATTCCATCGTCAGGTCGGAAATTGTAATGAGGCTCATATCGACGCATAGTTTACCTTGCACGTGAGGAACCACACTGGATACCCTTTGGTACACTACCTCATGGACACCCCATTGGATGTTGCCGAGGTTGCACTTGAACCGGTAGTGCGAATGCCGTATATGAACCGCGAGCTGTCGTGGTTGGACTTCAATTCCCGTGTTTTGGATGAGGCTTTTGACACAAGGCATCCATTGTTGGAGCGGGTTAAGTTCCTTGCGATCTTTGGTAGTAACCTCGATGAGTTTTTCATGATTCGGGTGTCTGCACTGCAGGCGCAACGCTCAACCGGGATGGTGGATCGCGGAGCAGATGGCCTGGCACCCGCCGAAGCGCTTGAAAAAATCGGTTCAAAGACTGCGACACTTGTAGACCGTGCGCAGCAATGCCGACGTCAGCTCATTCATGAGCTCGCGGGCAAGGGTATTCGCGTCATGGATGTTGCCCGGCTTACTGAGAAAGAGCAGGCAACGCTTTCATCGTACTTTGATGACCACATTTATCCAATTCTCACACCGCTAGCCGTGGACCCTGGGCATCCGTTTCCGCACATTTCGAGCCTCTCCTTAAATCTTGCAGTCACGCTTGATGACGACGGTATGGAGCGCTTTGCCCGCGTTAAGGTTCCCGCTACACTCCCTCGGCTACTAACCGTTGGAGACCGTGTCGCACCAACCTACGTCTGGCTGGAGGATGTTGTGTCCAGTCACATCGGGAGACTTTTCCCTGGATATGTGGCAACGGGTGCTTATCCATTTCGGGTGACGCGGGATGCTGATGTTGAAATCCGTGAGGCAGAGGCGGAAGACCTCATGCAGGCGGTGACTGCAGACATTGAACGCAGACACTTTAGCTTTGTGACACGCCTTGAAGTGTCAACGGATATGCCGAGTCACATTCGTGAGCTGCTTGTCCAAGGGCTTGAAATGGATGCCCGTAACGTTGCTGTCAGCTCAGAAACAGGTCCTGGTGTGCTTGGTGTTTCGGCCTATATGGAGCTTGTTGGGCTTCCGTACCCAGAACTCAAAGATGCTCCACATGTACCCAGAATCCCGGACTTGTTTACCAGTGGAGAGGAGATCTTTTCGCTGGTCGCACGTGAGGATGTTCTCTTACATCACCCGTATGACAGCTTCAACCCGGTTATCCAATACGTACAGGAAGCCGCTCGTGACCAAGATGTCCTTGCGATCAAGCAAGCCTTGTACCGAGTAGGGACAAAGTCTCCGATCGTCCAGGCGCTGATGGAAGCCCGTGATGTCGACACACAGGTTGCCGTGCTCGTTGAGCTCAAAGCCCGCTTTGATGAGCAAAACAACATCACGTGGGCGCGCCGCTTGGATGAAGCAGGCGTTCACGTTGCCTATGGGCTCATCGGACTGAAGACGCATGCCAAGATTCTCTTGATTGTGCGACGTAACCCGGATGGCAGTATCCGAAGGTTTGTGCACCTCGGTACGGGCAACTACAACGCGACGACGGCCCGCATCTATACGGACTTTGGGCTGATGTCAGCTGATCCTGATCTTGGTGCGGATGTCTCCGACCTCTTTAATGTCCTCACCGGGTATTCAAAACAAAAGACGTTCCGAAAACTATTGGTCGCCCCGCTAAACCTACGTGAGCGCTTAGTCGAGATGATTCGGCGAGAGGCTCATCATGCCCGAAAGGGCAGGACTGCGCGCATTATTTTCCAGATGAATGCCTTAGTGGATGAGGAAATGATCTGCGAGCTCTATGATGCAAGCCGTCATGGTGTGCAGATTGACCTGATCGTCCGTGGAATCTGCTGCCTTGTCCCAGGCCTCGATGGTTGGTCAGAGAACATTAGAGTCATCTCAATCGTTGGACGCTTCCTCGAACATGCCCGCATTTACTTCTTCCATAACCATGGGGATACACAGCTATGGATGGGAAGTGCTGATCTGATGACCCGTAATCTGGATCGCCGTGTCGAGGTCGTCTTTCCTGTAGAGCTCGCACGGCATAAACAGTATGTTGTCGAGCAGGTCTTGCTAACGATGCTGTCGGACACAGCACAGGCACGGCAGCTTACACCCGATGGTCAGTGGGAGCGCCTGCGCCCAGGTCCCCGCAAGCGGCGCGTTGATTCTCAGCAGCTGTTTGTGGTTGGAAAGAAACGCCGCCGCAACGCATCTACAAAAGGCGAGTAAATGTCAGCACAGGTGTCGCAAACCAAGCAAAATTGAACACACGGGGAGAATCGGCGCCTCCTTCGATGGTTCGTACACCGATGCCTGCAGAGTAGTCATTGCTGATCAAGTAATTTGCGCGAACTCCGAGATCGATTGCCCGTCCAGGGCCACCGCCAAGGGCATCCAAATCAAATGTCATCGTGCTCCGTGGTGAAAGCTGCCGCTTACCGGCGATGTGAACCAAGGGAACCCATCCGAGATTGGCTTTAGCCGCGCTGACCGTTGGCTGGGACAACGAAATGGTCGCATCCCGTACCTTCATCGTGCCGCCTAACTCAAGCTGCCAACCTGCTGTCGTTTTCCATGGCTTGCGGTAGGTAAAGCGATACGAGTGGAACTCATACAGGACATCTGTTGGAACGCCTGCAGCAAAGGTCTGATCTTTAAACGTGGATGCATCGCCAAGCGAACCCTGACCATGAATGCTGAGAGGAGCGTAGTACAACCGGAATGTACCTTTTCGGACAGGGACTTCTATCTGTACACGGCTTGCATTGGATACCTCATTCCGGCCGATCAGGTTCCGGAGGTTAAGATAACTGCCTCCATCGCCAGGAATCCGCGCAACATTGCGCAGTGTGTATACGGGACCATATTCAGCAATGATGGCCGGTCTTGGTGGCAGAGGAATATCCATATGTCTATAACTCCGGCAGAGCCAGTTTAGTTCCTCTAGAATGCAATGTGTTTGACCCCGATGCGATGCTTTCGAAACTGATGCGAAGTCAGGATTACGATGGACAGCTTGTCTATCGTCATATCCTTCCAGCTGTCCGGGCATCACCTGAACCATTGGTGCCCCCTTTTAGCCCGGAACTCGCGGATGCGTTTCAGCGGTTGGGGATTACTGACCTGTGGGCACATCAGCGGGAGGCAATAGACTTACTCCGCAGTGGCTACAACACCGTCATCACCACCCCAACTGCCAGCGGCAAGTCACTTTGTTACAACGGACCGGTTTATGAGCACTTGTTGGCAAATCGGGATGCACGGGCGCTGTATCTGTTTCCAACAAAGGCGCTCGCATACGATCAAGCACAAAAACTGACCCAGCTTGAGCTCTTTGGACGTGTTCCACATGCCACCTACGATGGCGATACGCATCGGGATGAACGTTCCGCGATACGACGGGCCGCCAGAATTGTCCTGACGAACCCTGACATGTTGCATGTGTCGATTCTTCACAATCATGCTTTGTGGTCTCACTTCTTCCGGAACCTGTCTTACATCGTTGTAGATGAAGCCCATGCGTATCGTGGCATCTTCGGAACTCATGTAAGCAGTATCTTCAGGAGGCTCACGCGGTGGTGCGAGCACTACGGCTCCACGCCGCAGTGGGTGGTTACGAGCGCAACGGTTGGGAACCCTGTTGAGTTTGTTGGAAAGCTCACCAAACAGACTGTCATCCACGTAAATGGTGGGGATGCTCCTCGTGGGCGGCGGGTATTCGCTATGTGGAATCCTCCGGTCACAAAAGGAGCAACTCCGAAACGTCGCGGAGCTGGCGGAGAAGCCGCCACGCTTGCTGCGGCACTGGTCAAACAGGATGCACGGACCATCGTGTTTACCCGGGCTCGGCGTTCAACCGAGCTGTTGTACAAGGCTTGGGTGTCGATGGTTTCGGCAACGATAAACGGCGAGGCTTTAGCAGAGCGCATCACACCCTATCGGGCGGGCTACACAAAAGAACAGCGGCGCGATATCGAACAGCTATTGTTCTCCGGAGAGCTTATGGGCGTTGTCGCGACATCAGCGCTCGAGCTTGGAGTAGATATCGGCTCACTCGATGCCGCAGTCATATCGGGTTACCCTGG
>CAIWTR010000459.1 GCA_903915615.1 uncultured Armatimonadota bacterium | reverse complement strand
GCACCGCCATCCGCCTGGAGGGTGATGACATCCGCGGATTCAAGAATTGCCGTCGCACGCTCGGAGAGGGAGCAGCTAAGAACGCTGCCGCCATACATATCGGTAGGGTTACCAAGCACTCCGCAGCGGCCGGGGGCCGTGGCAATCACACGCATTTCGATGTCATCCTCGCACACATCAGGGCAATATCCCAGTATACGGAGGTACCGGTCATCTTGCCGATGTCAAACCATCAGGCTATACTTGCACCGGTGCGTGCGTAGCTGTATGCACATTCCGTCGTGTGGCCAAGTGGTGAAATGGTAGACACGTCCGCCTCAAAAGCGGATGCGAAAGCGTGTCGGTTCGAGTCCGACCTTGGCTATTCGACGCATGCAGTGCGGTCCGCTCCGTGAAAGGAACCGGCGCATGCGACGTTTTTCAAGCATCCCTCCCGTAGCGTGGATTGCGATTTGCGCAATTCTCTTTTTTGGGATCATTCTGATAACGAACAAGCCATCTTCGGCTGTCTTTGAAGGCTACGAAGCCACGGCTGGCCCGACGTATTCTGTGACCACGCTTGATGGAAAGACAGTCACGAATGAGTCATTGAAGGGCAAGGTTGTTCTCCTTAATGTCTGGGCATCGTGGTGTGGTCCATGTCAGGCTGAGTTTCCGGATTTGATTGAGCTTCAGGAAAAGTACGGCGATAAGGGCTTTACGATTGTCGGGCTTGCTTGGAATGATGAAGAGTCAAAGGTTCGTGCGATGGTCAAGGACCGCAAGCTGAACTACCCGATTGCGATGGCAGGTCCAGAGCTCGGTGAAGAACTTGGCGGCCTTCAGTCCATCCCTGTGAGTATTTTGATTGATCAGGATGGCAAGACGCGCTACGGAGCGGTCGGATTTGATCCTAAGGATCGCCCAAAGGATAAGTTTGGTCGTATGGTTCGCCATTTGCTCAAGATTAAAGAGTAAATTTAACTTTATAGTTGCTTGAAAACATCACCTCGATTGTTCAAACGGGGTGGTGTTTTTTCTTTTCTGATGCTAAGTAATCCGTGGCGTTCAGGCAGCTCAGCATGATCAGGCACTTGCTGAAAATCAAAGAGTAGTTAGTTTTTCTTACAGAGGAGGCACCACCTGTTGCAGCTGCGATGGGTGGTGTTTTTTCTTTTCAAGTCTTTCCCGTACAAATTTGACTCCTTGTCAGAGCGAAAGATTTTCACTTTCATCCTATCCATTTATCGTCATTCGACTACCGCACAACCTCCCGGGTTAAACTAAATCCCATGCGAGTACGAAAAGCCGTTATCACTGCCGCTGGCCGCGGAACCCGAATGTTCCCTGCCACCCGCGCCATCCAAAAAGAAATGCTCCCGATCATCGATCAGGATGGCCTGGTTAAACCCACCATCCAAATGATTGTCGAAGAGTGCATCGCAAGCGGTATTGAAGAGATCTGCATCGTTGTCGAGCGTGGCGGTGGCGCAGCGTTTCGTGACCACTTCCGGGCAATCACCGATGATGAACTAAAAGGCTTCTCGGGCAAAGCATGGGCCATCGCTGAAGCTGACAAGCTCGCCGATATGGCAACCCGTATTTCGTACGTCGAGCAGCCAAGCCCGGAAGGCTTTGGTCATGCCGTGCTTCAGGCAAAGGACTTCGCGGCAGGCGAGCCAATCGTTCTTCTCCTCGGCGACCATGTCTACACAACCCCCGATGGCGTGAAACCCTGCATCCGCCAGGCGATTGAAGCTGCGGAGGCCAGCGGCGGTAGCATCACCACCGTCCGCCTCGAACCAGAAGCCAGTGTGGGAGTAACCGGCATCGTAAAGTGCGATGTGCCTGCCGGGGAGACACCCGCTCTCAGTACTGCATTACCAATTCTGAAGCTGCAGGAAAAGCCAAGCATCGATGATGTCCAATCCCTCAAAACCAATGGCCTCCCTGATCAGACTTACCTTGGTCACTTCGGTATCCATGTCTTTACCGCTGAGATTTTCGAGTGTCTTCAGGCCCTTGTGGATGGCAATGTCCGCGTTAAAAATGAGTTTCAGCTCACGAGCGGCCAGGAAGGTCTGCTCGAGCGCGCCAAGGCGGGGACAGCCCCCGTATACTCTGCCTGTATTCTGAATGGGACCCGGTGGGATATCGGGATGCCGGATGAATACCTCTTGACCCTTGCCGAATTTGGCCGGCGTGGCCCTTATAACAACGCATAAAGGACACCTTGCGATGCAGCAAAATCCAACCAACTACAACAGCCCGGAAGCCCATGCAGATGGGCGGGTAACGTTTCGCCTCTACGCTCCCGGCGCAAAGACCGTTGCGACTGTTGGTGCGTGGGACAACTGGCAGCAGCACAAAATGACCCGGGATGCCGCTGGCCTCTGGTCGGTAACGCTTGGCCCACTCGCAAATGACATCTACGAGTACAAATTCTCGGTGGATGGACTTGATATTCTCGACCCGAAAAACGGCGAATTCCGCCCGATGACAAATCGTGTCGAAGTCAACCGTGGCCGCAAGGACATTGTTTGGCAGCCACAAAATGTCCCACATGGCACGATTACCATCATGCCGTATGACTCAAAGTCCGCTGGTATTCAGCGCCGCGCGCACATTTATACTCCTCCCGGATACGAGGATGCGAGCCGCGAGCGCTACCCCACCCTCTATCTTCTGCATGGTTCGGGAGACAACGATTCCCACTGGAGCTCCGG
>CAIWTR010000458.1 GCA_903915615.1 uncultured Armatimonadota bacterium | reverse complement strand
GTCCATCCTCCCAGCCCTCGTTCCGCAGCGCTTGGCACTTGCCATCCTCGGCCCGGATGCCACAGAACGCTTGACCCGTCTTGTCTCGATTGGCGCGATGTCCAGTGCATCCACACCACAAGGCCTCATCTACCGCCTCCACACACCTGTCGCCGCGCTGATCGGAGAGGATCTGCAGCCATTTGTTGATGAAGCAACAGAGCGGCTAATCTCCGGAATCTGGGATGCTATCGTCGTGTACCACGGCGCCGGATTTTCATCACTGGATTACGAAATCGTCGCTTGGTTCTTCTGTCAGGCACAAGCCCGCTTCGATCCACCTCGCTTGCACCGAGCTGCCCTCGGTGTCGCAGAGTGGATGTTTGCCTACGGTGACATCACCAGCGCACTAAAGGCGCTTACAATCGCCGAGGAAACATTAGAAAATAAAGCGGTGGAAATTGCTGCGCGTATCCACTTAGTGCGTGTCTGGTGGCTGATGCGAACGTATCAACCCGTCCAAGCGAAAGAAGTGTCCCTGGCAGCACTCGGATTCTATCCGCACATTTCAGCCGAGCTGCGACTGAGGCTGGCATATGCGGATCTGGTCGTCCACAAGCAGCTGGTCGCCCGCGGACGTGCAGAATCTGCGGCACGCTTTGTGGATGCGGCTCTTGTCTATGGAGATGTCTTACTTGCTCAGTGGGGGATGGAAGAAATCGCCCTAATAGATGCGAATACACCATTTTTGCAGGAGGAGCGGTACACTCGTCTGGTTCAAACGGACCCGCAGGAAGCGACTGGCCGCATCATGGTACGTCTCGGAGTACTCGACACACTCCTTGGACATCCTCGGACGGCTGTGCGCCTCCTCGCTGATGGTAGAGACACCTGCATGGCAGAGCGTGATATCACCGGCGTAAAGTGGGCCGAACGATGGCAGTCCTATGCCGCTACGATGCGAAAGGAAGGACGCCAGCTGGTCGGTATTTGGGAAGACTAAGCGTCCTATGCCTCTCGATAACTTTCTAATCAAGCGGGAACATACCCTCCTCAGATCTGTGCTTGATCACTCCATGGACGCCATCATTGCAATTGATAGCGACAGCACAATCATCGAGTTCAACCGCTCTGCTGAGGAAATGTTTGGCTGGTCGCGTGCCGTTGCAGTGGGCAATTATCTACACGAGATGATTATTCCCGAGCAGCATCGTGCAGGGCACCTTGCCGGTATGGCCTACCTCCGCGAGTCGGGTATCGGTCCAATCCTTGGAAAGCGCCTTGAGCTCATCGCACAAACGAGTGCGGGTGTTATCTTTCCCGTCGAGCTCACGGTAAGCGCCGTGGATGGCGAAATGATTTATGTCGCATCGCTCCGTGACCTGACCGACCGTAAGCTGGCGGAAAAACACATCGAGCGCTCAGATCGCCTCTTTCGTGCCATTTCCACCGCAAGCCAGCAGTACATCCGTGAGGGAAATGTTGACGAAACTTTTGCCATCGTTCTCGATGAAGTCCTGGACATCACGGAATCTGAATATGGCTTTGTCAGCGAAGTTCTCTACGAGCCAACCGGTGAACCTTATATTCGGACATACGCCCTCACGAACATCGCGTGGAACGACGAAATGCGGGCGATCTACGATGCGATGGCACCAAACCTTGAGTTCAAAAACCTCAAAACTCTCTTTGGGGCGATGCTGACAACAGGGGAAGTTGTTATCGCCAATGACACAGCAACAGACCCCCGACGTGGCGGTCTGCCTCCTGGACATCCCCCGCTGGATCGCTTTTGCGGACTTCCGATTCATCATAGTGGTGAGCTAGTTGGCATGATTGGCCTGTCAAATCGCCCGCAAGGCTATGACCTTGCGCTGGTGGAGTTTCTTGAGCCATTCCTTGCAGCTTGTGGCAACATCATCGTCACATGGCGGGCTGACAAAGCACGGGTGCTGGCGGAGGCGGAGCGTAAATCTGCCCACGATGCGCTGGAGGTGGCCCGGCGCAGGGAAGCCGAAATCAGCGCTGTTATTCAAAATAGCCTGCTCCTTCGACG
>CAIWTR010000457.1 GCA_903915615.1 uncultured Armatimonadota bacterium | reverse complement strand
TCGAAAGGGGATGATTCTATCGCCATGGCGTTGTTTCTGAGCTCCCGCTTAACGTGACAAGTGGCTTAGCGCAGCGCGAAGCAAGGTCGCAAACTCAGGCAGCACCCCCGCGCCTTGGAGCTGCTCATGCGCACTCTCTCCAGCTTTCATCGCATCGGCCTTGGGATACCCGAGGTTTTGCAGAGCAGAAATAACATCCGCGATAAGGGCATTTGGATGCACGGCTGGCTGCGCCACCACGCTTGGCTTTACCCCTCCAACCGGGGTGGTCGTCGGCCCTGCGCCAAGACCAATCGGGAGCATTTTCTCCTTGAGGTCAACCACGAGGCGCTGCGCGGTTCGCGTTCCGATGCCGGGGACTTTGGTCAGTGTACGGACATCCTCGCCCGCAACTGCCTTGGCAATTCCAACGGATCCGAGGGCAGACAGCATCGCAAGGCTTGCCTTGGGGCCGACGCCTGACACACTCAGCAAGAGGTTGAAGACTTCGAGCTCCTGGTCATCCAAGAAACCAAACAGCGACATGTCATCTTCACGGACCTGCATGTGCGTGATGAGGGTGAGTGGCGTGCCATCCGTTGGGAGGTTTTCGAGCACGGATGCTGGTACAGAAACCCGGTAGCCAACCCCGTTTACATCGAGCACCAATGTCGGTGCTGCAACGCGTACAACGTGGCCACGGAGCTGTGCAATCATGCCCGGATTATATCCGCTCTACCTCGGTGGCATCGGCTTCAAGCCATCCCGTCCAACACCGTAGCGCGCCGCCCGAATCACACTTCCAGCGCCCTCGGTGTAGTAGATAAAGAGGACACTGCCATCCCGTAGCTCAACGCTGCTGGGATAGGCCCCGATGACATCTGCGATACGGTAGGGACCATTCCACGTGCGGCACTCATCGTAGCTGATGCTGACTTCGGTCTTCGGCAGGCGGTGGCACATGAGGATCGCGCCGCTGCGCAGCCGGTTGATGTGCGGGCAGTGACCTTTGAAACCTATATCGATGGCGCGGCTCCAGGTACGGCCATTGTCCGTAGATGTCGCAAAGTGCATATTCTCTTTACTGGATCGAAGAGCGGCCCAGAGAGTGCCATCCGTGCACTGGATGACATCCGTTTCCGCATCTAGGTCAATCCCCTGACCCTTGCCAATCGGGATGGGCTCGCTCCACGACCGGCAGGCATCCCGGCTGATCACAACACCGCCGTGGGAGACGCCTTGCGACTCGGAATAGATACCCAGGATGTACCAGCCATTTTTCAGGCTGCGTACCGGGGCGCTGACATACCAGTCCGGCACAATCGATTTTGCATTGCCAAAGGTGTGGCCATTGTCATCACTTTCCACCGTCCAAGTGCCTGTGCCATCGTAGGTGCGGCCTTGTGTCCCTTTGGCAAGCGAGAAAAACGTGACGATGATTCTGCCATCGTGGAGCTGGGCGATGTGCGGGTCGCGGTCATCGAGTGGGCCATCAAAGACGATTTCTGGGCTGCTCCACGAACGACCATCATCCTTTGAGCGGACACTGCAAAGCCGTCCCCCGATTTTCTGACCCGCCGCCGGCAAGGTCACGTGGCCTGTACCGGCGTAAAAGACACACAGGATGTCGCCGTTTTTCAGACGGCACGCATCCGGGAATGCCTGATACGTGAGCGCGGCGGGTCCGGTGGAAATAGTCTGATGAGTGGCTTGCATGGATGTCGATTACACAAAGCATCGATGAATTCATGCCTAAGGCAGCGTGTGCGGCAGGGTTAGCGATCCCGGGTGTGGCTGCGCTTCGAGGGCTGGTAGCCACGCATCTGGTTGTGAAAAGGCATCACGAGTCTCGGGCTGATCGGGTTCCGGTGTCCACGCTGCGAGGAAGCCAACGAGCTGATTTGGCTCGATTTTTACATCAAACCAGAGGGTGAAGGCCCAGCGGAACTTGCCGGTTTCTAAGTTTGGTTCGCTGACAATTTCATCGGTGATGTGGTGGCGACACGTTGCGCCACTCGCATCGCTGATCTGGATGGCGTAGCGGCGGCGAGTTTGGAAATCGACAGTGAGGCGGGCCCATCCGGTAAATGGCGCATCCCCCTCATTTGCGACGAGGAGGACACGGTGCATCGGGTTACCACCCGTAATCGCCGCCGTATCCAGCGATGGCTCCAGGCGCTCCAGTAACTCCATGGACACTTGCGTTACTCCGCTACCGCAAGGCCATACAAACGCTCTGCGTTTCGGAACCACAGCTTCTCACGATCGGCATCCGGAAGCGTGCCCGTGATCTGCGTAAACGCATCCACCCACGCTTTGAGGCTGTCTGTCAGCGTACATACCGGCCAGTCGGAGCCAAAGATCACACGGTCAGGGCCAAAGGCATCAAGGCAGTGCGAAATGATCGGCGCAAGGTCATCCGGGGACCACGCACCGCGCTTTGCGGTCACGATGATGCCGCTGATTTTGCACCAGACATTAGACTCGGCAGCGACCATCTCGATGCCTTTCATCCACTTGGCGCGATCGCTCTCCGATGCTTGAACATCCCCATTTCCACAATGGTCGAGAATAAATGTCGTTCCCGGAACGCGGCGCGCGGCCATCGCTGCATGGGCAAGCTCACCCGGCCGAATACAGATATCAAAGCTCAGGTTGCGCTCGCCGAGGACTTCCAGATTTTGGATGAAGCGTGACTCGATGATTCTGGCTTCCGGGCTTCCGCCGTGGAGAACCTGACGGACACCCTTGAGATTTGCGTGTGCAATTTGATCGAGATGTTGGGAAAAGGTCTGCGAGGCCGGGTCTGCACCGACAACCGCAGGTCCGAGGTCACAGGCGTATGCGGCTTCAAGAACACGTTGTTCCGGAGTGACATCCACTTCCATGTAGACGCGGCGACCAATCGGCGTGCCGGAGATCGCTTCCGCGTATTCGATGGGTGTGTGCTGTGCCTCGAGGGGGAGACCAAGGCCCTTTACCCACG
>CAIWTR010000456.1 GCA_903915615.1 uncultured Armatimonadota bacterium | reverse complement strand
TTCGCCGTATCCCAGGCCCCGGCACGTGCGGAACAAAACTTCGTTCAGGACATCGCGCCGATTGTCGTCAAGAACTGCATCGCCTGTCATGGCGAGCGAACGGCTCTGGGCGGCTACCGGATGCATACGCTCGAAGCGATGATGCGTCCGGGGGCGAGTGGACGCTCATCGGTTGCAGCACGGGATGCGGAACACTCTCTGGTTTACAGCCGGATGGTCAGCACTGACATCGACAAGCGGATGCCACAGGGCGGCGAAAAGCTGCCTCCAGTCATGGTCAACGCGATCCGGATGTGGATAAACGAAGGTGCGAAGGCGCCGGGTGTCGATCCAAAGGTTCCGTTGGTCAAGCTGATGGGTCCTCGCAGTCACCCCGCTGCGCCTGTAACGTATTCGGCTCCTCCGCCGCTTGCGGCAGTTGCGTTCAGCCCGGATGGAAACACGATTGCCACCGGTGGCTACCGCGAGGTCTTGATTTGGAACCGTGCTACCGGCGCATTGGTAAAGCGGGCTGGCGGGTTGCCAGAACGCATCCGTGCCATTCAGTGGCTTAATTCAGATCAGCTTGTTATCGCAGGCGGCATCCCCGGCGAGTACGGCGAAGCCGCGGTTGTTAATGTTAAAGCCGGCCGTCGCACTGGGGTGCTGACGACATTCCCGGATGTGGCATCCAGTGTTGCGGTTAGCCCGGATGGCCTTCGCGTCGCGGCGGGCTGCGCGGATGGCAGTGTTGTGTGCACTGAGCTTGCGACAGCCAAGCAGCTTTGGACGAGTAAAGTCCACGCAGACCAGATCACAGGCTTGGCATTTTCGGCCAATGGTCAGTTTGTGGCAAGCACCGGCCGGGATAAGGTTGTGAAGGTCTACGATGCAACAGATGGCACCCTCTACACCACCTACAACGGGCACAACCGGAACAATGGTCGGTATCGGGGTCAGGCGCCGGTGTTTGCGATTGCCCCGGATGGAACAGCTGGGTTTGTCACGGTCGGCGGCGGCCAGTGGATTCAGACGTGGAATCCAGAGAAGGCAAAAGCCGAGACTGGGGATGCAGGTGACATGGAAACCCGCTTCTTTACGCAAGGGCATACTAAGTATGCGGAGCATGGTCTTAGCGGCGATGTGTTCGCGATGGCCATCGTTGGAACGACTGCTTATGTGGCCGGCGAGGGTGGCAGTATTCAAAAGGTGAGCCTGGCATCGGATGAGAAGTCGAAGGAAGTGGGCAAGCAGGTGGATTGGGTGTACGGACTTGCGGCGAGCCCGGATGGCAAATGGCTTGCAGCAGTTGGCTTCAAGGGTGTTTTGCAGGTGATCCCAACGGATGGCGCCTCTGCGGGAACCGCATGGACGGCCGCACCGGTAGCATCATCGGCTCCGAAGCCAAGGACGAAACAAAAGTGAGTAACGAACCAGAATTTGATACCCCTCTTGGTCATAAAAAGTTTGCCGCAGCGGCGTTTAACCACGCGTGGGACTTGATTGAATTGAAGACGCGCACCGATGATGATGTTCGCCAAATGCTGGATGCGGCGCATGCAAGCAGCTGGCACTGGCGGCATCGTGATGATGCAACACCCCAGAACCGCTCAATCGCTGACTGGCAGCTGAGCCGTGTCCACGCGCTTGCGGGGAACGGCGCGATGGCACTTGACTATGGAAACCTCAGTCTTGTCACGGCGAATGAAACGGGACTTCCGTTCTACATCAGCTATGCGTACGAAGCGATCGCCCGCGCCAACTGGGTGCTTGGCAATTTGGATGATGCCCGCACAGCGCTGGCTGCGGCAGAGGAACA
>CAIWTR010000455.1 GCA_903915615.1 uncultured Armatimonadota bacterium | reverse complement strand
GATCTGATTGTCTCAGACCCAACCACACCGCTCTGGAACATCATGGTGGATGGCGAGAAACTGGTCACCGTTCATCCTGATGACGAACTGGAACAAGTTGCTACTGTACTCGAGCACTACGACTTACTTGCGGTTCCAGTGGTTGCATCGGATGGGGAACTTCTAGGCATCGTTACCGTGGATGACACGCTTGAAGAGCTACTGCCACCATCCTGGCGGCGTAAACGTGGCATTCGCCGATGATTCTGAACATCACGTTTTCGCTTACATTGGACACGCAATACACGGCAGATCCCGGACAACATTGGGGCTTGCTTGGCAAGAAAGAAAGCCACCTCGAGTTGGTGAACGGCACTCCTATGATGGTTGCCACGACGATTGAGCGTGATGCCCATAGCGACTATCGTGGAGCTGCAGTCGCTGGCAAAAAAGGTGAGCGGTTTGTTTACTTCGGCTTGGAAAAGAATGGGCAATGGCTTCGCCGCTGGAAGCTGCGACAACATCAGCTCGATAGTATTTTTGATAGTTCAAGTACAGGCGATGTTATCGTTCACGTTTTTCTGGGCAAGGACGTGACGCCACAAGTAGCCATCTAGGAGTGATGCGTGCGTCCACGCATACTCAACTAACTCATGGATGATGCTCCATCCTGTAGAATGAACATCAGATAAACACTCGCGGCTCTCGCCGTAGTGCCAAGGAAGTAGTGGAATGCAAGTAACGCTGGTATATCAAGCTTCGCTCAATGCAGTGGTGGCATCGTCACCGTTTCTCTCAACGCTCTCCAAGCAGTTTGCAGTTGATTTCATTGTCCGTCAGGCGATGGTTACTGCGGGCGGCGGGACGATGGAACTGGCTCTCATTGGCGATCAAGATGAGATCAATCGAGCCGTGGCATTTCTGCAGACCACCGGTGCGACACTAACGGGTCCAATCGCGACGAATGACCATGCGATCAAGCCAGCACTGTCAAACGTTTCCCGCGGGACATAGTCCTCCGAGACTTAGCTTGAAATCCGGGAGTCAACTCGATTGACTCCCGGATTTTTATTCTTGCATCTCATCAATGTCATCTTCAGATGAGCCTGATGTGTCCGTATAGTTACTGATTTCTTCGCCACGAAAAACAGTTACGAGGAAGTCCTCACGGTCAAAGTTAGGCAAGTATGCCTGCACTACTTGCTCATCAATCTGAGCGATTAGTCCTTCTTCTGCAGCAACTTCCAGCTCTTGTTCCAGAATGAGCGTTGCGTACACCGTTTGGTGCGCATAGTGGATATCAATCTGGCCAATTCTGTTTTGGTTATCCCAGATGAGGTAGACCTCCGAGTAGGGTGTTCGGACTATTCTATTTAGTCGGTAAGCTGCAATCTGTCGTTCCAATGGCATACCGCATGGTACCGCCAAAAAGAAACGGACCGGGTAGATGCCCGGTCCGTAGATTGATCTCCAGCTAAGCCAGCCCTGGCTCCAGCCTCTGCGGCGTGCCCACTGGTGCGTCATCGGAAGCAGACGCATCGCTCATCGGTGGCGGAGGAGCCGTTGGAGGCATCGGCGGAGTCGGTGGCTTTGGTGCTCGCCCGCCTGTCGCCGGTACAACTGCATCTTGGATGAGAGCAAGGAAGTCATCCCGGTCAAGGGTTTCCTTATCCAACAGCTCAGCCGTAAGACGATCCAATAGATGCCTGTTCTCTGTCAGAATCTGCTCGGCGCGTGCATAGTTACGGTCAATGATCGTTGAGATTTCCTCATCGACGATGCGCGCCATCTCTTCAGAGTAGTCAGACTCATCGCCGCCGAAGTCACGGCCCATGAATGGCGAACCTGCTGCACGACCAAAGCGTCGATTTCCCAACCGATCACTCATGCCGTATTCACACACCATTGCCTTGGCAATACGTGTCACTTGCGACAGGTCTGAATAGGCACCTGTGTTGATCTCACCATAGACGAGAAGCTCTGCGATACGTCCACCGAGTGCCATCGCTATGATGTCTTCAAACTCACCCTTGGTGCGACCCTCACGTGTTTCATCCGGGAGGTTGATCGTCACACCGCCGGCTTGGCCGCGCGCAACAATGGTTACCTTATGAACCGGGTCAGCATGTGCGAGGAGTTCACCAACAATCGCGTGGCCGGCTTCGTGTACGGAAACCTTTGTAAGGGCGTCCTTCGACCGCACACGGCTCTTGCGGGCAGGGCCCATGAGCTCGCGGTCAATCGCATCTTCAAGGTCGATCATGTCAATCTGACGCTTGTCTTTGCGGGCGGCCAGCAGTGCAGCCTCGTTCAGAAGGTTTGCAAGCTCAGCTCCCGAAAAACCAGGAGTCAACTTTGCCAGCGTTGTCAGGTTGACCTCAGGAGCAATTGGCTTGCCCTTGGTATGAACCTTGAGAATAGCTTCCCGTCCCTTGACATCTGGAGCATCTACCATGACGCGGCGGTCGAAGCGACCCGGACGTAGTAGAGCAGGATCCAAGACATCTGCACGGTTTGTCGCAGCAATCACAATGACACCTGCGTTAGGGTCAAAGCCATCCATCTCGACGAGCAGCTGGTTGAGTGTCTGCTCACGTTCATCGTGACCGCCACCCCAACCCGCACCACGCTGACGTCCTACTGCATCAATTTCATCAATAAAAATCAAACATGGTCGGTTCTGTTTGGCAGTTTCGAAAAGATCACGGACGCGGCTTGCACCGACACCCACGAACATTTCGACAAAGTCACTTCCACTGATATGGAAGAAGGGGACGCCAGCCTCGCCTGCAACCGCACGGGCAAGCAGTGTCTTACCAGTACCTGGAGGGCCCAACAGGAGGACTCCCTTAGGAATCTTTGCGCCAAGCGCTTGGAACTTTCGCGAGTTTTTCAGAAACTCTACGATTTCCATCAAGTCTTGTTTGGCTTCTTCAACACCGGCAACATCATCAAATGTCACGCGTTGGCTGTTTTCGGCTGGGCGACGCGGTTTAGCACGACCAAAGCTCATCGCTTGGTTGTTATTGCCCTGCATCGGTCTAAAGAAGATGACCCAGACCAACACCATTACTATCAACGGCAAGAGCGCACTCAGTGCAAAACTGGTAAGGACATCTGTGAAGCTATCCTGCTCAACGCGAACGTTGATTCCCTTTGCATGGAGCTTGTCGGTAAGCGTGTTTACCAAGTCGCCCGAGTTCGGGAGAATCACATAGAACTCATTGGATTCGCCAGCTGAGCCTGCTACATTGGGTGTGAACTTACCAGTAAGCGTGTTTTTCTTGATAGTGACTTCCTGAATGATGGACGCATCACTGTCAAGCTTGTCGTAAAGCTGACCGATTGCCACCTCGCGGGGCGCTGCCACACCAAAAGGCATGCGTAGAAACGGGCGTAATGACACCAGTGTCAACCCGATTATCGCTGCGATGAGAAGCCATCCGGCTATCCGTCGATTCAATCAAACGCCTCCATTGCAACCAGGAGCAGTGCTGCTGGATGAAACGCCAATTCATACACGAAAGGTGCACGAACTATACCACGCAGGGCATAAATTCTTGACATCGTGCTTACATCTCATACGGTGATCACCACGAGGAGGTTCCGGCAGATGCGACAAAGCCGGTATTCTGGTGTTTGAATGCAACATCAAAAGCGGATTTACGTCAGAGCACCAGGCCCAGGGGCCATTATTCGGTTAGCTGAGCGATTTGCTGGCACCGAGCCATGGATGATTGCTGTCACGCCCGCTGATGCTAAGACCGGTTATCGATGTGTGACCCTGTCGGATTGCGATGCTGATGCGTTTGCTTGTCATCTGGCAACCAGTCTGATGGACATTGTCTATGTAATCGAGCTGTCATCGGGGCGGCTAATAATGACTTCATTCGTATGCGTTGCCAGCGATGTCACTGTCGCCCGGCAAACGATTGTTGATCAAGCATTGCCTCAACTGACATTCCTAAGCAGCCTTGCTGCGAAACGCACCTTGAAACGCGCTGGCTTGCCACTTTGGGCGATCACCATTGAACGCCTTAAGCGCATATCCTACGAAACGATAGCAGTGCTCGATCAGCGGGATTTGCTCGTTGAAGCCCCGGATGTTGTCTACATTGCACAGGGGAACACCCCCGAATAGGTATAATCGCGGAATGAAGATTCTGATGGCCGGACCCCGTGGGTTTTGTGCCGGCGTCGACCGTGCAATCGATACCGTAGAACGGGCCCTCGCTGTCGTTGGCGCACCTCTCTACGTAAAACACGAGATTATCCACAACAAACCAGTCTGTGAAAGTCTTAAGTCACGTGGTGTGGTTTTCACCGATGACCTTACCGATGTCCCGGTTGGCAGTCTCGTTGTGTTTAGCGCGCATGGCAGTGCACCTGCAGACTATGCTGTCGCCGAAAGTCGATCCCTTCAAATTCTTGATGCCACGTGTCCGCTTGTAACCAAGATTCACCTTGAAGTACGAAAGTACCTCAAGAAGGGCTTTGGAGTTGTTTACATCGGCCATCATGGGCATGTTGAGACCATCGGTACCCTTGGACAAGCACCTGGTCAGCTTCACTTGGTTACAAATTTGGAGGAAGTCGCAGCCCTCGCTGATCCAGGCAACGATGCACTCATCTACCTGACGCAGACGACACTTTCCATTGATGAAACCCGGTGCATCGTGGATGCCCTTAAGGCAAAGTTTCCACGGATTCAGGATCCACCGACGTCAGATATCTGCTACGCAACGCAGAATCGCCAAGATGCGATCAAGGAAGTTTGCCGTACGGCGGATGTTTGTTTCGTGGTTGGATCACAAACATCAAGTAACTCAAAGTCTCTCCGCAGTGTTGCTGAGGGTATGGGGGTCAAAGCCTATCTCATCGATGGCCCGGATGAGATATCAGATGCAATGCTAGAGGGAGCCTCTGTGGTTGCGGTGACCGGGGGAGCGAGTGCGCCAGAAGAGGTCATCCAGAGAGTTGTCGCCCGCATCAACGCTTTTCAAGCTTCCAGTGTTGAACCCATCATCGTTCGTGAAGAACATATGGACTTTAGGGTTCCACAATCACTGATCGCTCTTGAACAGCGACATCGAAGCTAGGTCTGCGCAACCATTTCGAATCTGAATGCATACGCAGACCTTGCCACTAACTAACCGATAGTTACCTCGCGGCCCTCTTCCGATGACCGGAAGATGCCATCGATAATCTGTGTCACCATCAGGGCTTGTTCGCCGGTCGCAGCGCCTACTTCTTCGATTGTCAGGTCGTTTTGGACGGCCTTGATAAACATCCGAATCTCTTCGCCGTGCGTAGACTCGACCTTTGGTAGCCACCCGGCCGTCGTGTCTGTCAATGTACCGAACTCTTCACGATACATCGTGTACTGTCCAGCATTCGCATCAAAGAACGCACCTGCACCAGTTCCGTATAGCTGGGTATCAAAGTGCTCACGGTCGATGTTGGCGACAAATGAACTCATCAGATGCATGGTTCTGCCATCTTCAAAACGAATCATGGCCGTCGCGAAGTCCTCAACGGTGTACTTCTTGGGATCCCATTGTCCCCACATGCCAACGACATCGCCCCGTCGCGCAATAAAGGCATCGGCACGGCCAGAGACCGTCACCGGCTTTGGATGTCCCATAAGCCAGAGTGTCATGTCGGTGATGTGAACGCCGATATCGATGAGCGGACCGCCGCCATTTTTTTCCTTGTCGATAAACACGCCCCAGGTGGGAACACCACGACGGCGCATCGCTTTGGCGCTCGCATGATAAATGTCGCCCATCATGCCTTGGTTGATGGCACGCTTGAGGGACTGGGCACCTGGCGAAAAGCGCATATTGTAGCCGATTTGCAGCTTGTTACCGGTTTCCTTAGATGCACTGATCATCTCATGGCACTCGGCTACGTTCATCGCCATCGGCTTTTCACAAAGGACGTGCTTGCCAGCACGGAGCGCATCGATTGTGATCTGCTTGTGCCATCCGTTGGGCGTACAAACAGAGACTGCATCAATCTCAGGCATCGCGAGGAGCTTGTGGTAATCCTCCAAAATATGTTCGACAGCGAACTTATCCTTCGCCTGTGCACGACGTTCCTCTGCGACATCCGCGATCGCAATGACCTCGCAGGTGTCGGCCTGCTTTAGGTAATTTCCCATATGGGCACCTTGTGCGATGCCGCCAAATCCGATAATGCCGATGCCGGTTTTGCCGTTTCTTGCCATCTGTGGCCTCCTTTAGACCTAGATGGAAATTCTCCATGATCACCCTCTAGTCCTGCATTATGAAGAACCTAAGGGGACATCAGATGTCAATCAAACACTCTAAGCCGTGTATTCAGGAGTGATCAGAATTTCGCAAAGCCAAAGTACAAAGCGATGTACGAAACAATGACTATTCGTAACAACCATTCCGTAAATGTTCGTTGTGATTGTGCAAGTCTAGGTGCGAGGACGAGTGCGGGTATGCACGCAAGGCATTTGATGACAACAAATACGATTGGATGCCCTTTAAAGGTCCACCCAAGCATTGGGTTTGCCTCTTGCGCCTGACCCGACATCACCCAGAACAATGTCGACAGCATGTCCGCAGCACAGATTATTCCAAGGACAACGCTTTCTTTCTCACCCGCGCGCCTCATCATGAAGCGTCCAGAAAAGTTTGGCTTCCAGCGTCCCCGGCGATCTGTTGTCATCTGATTCCTGATTGTCGGCGTTAACGTGATTTTGCATCAGAATGCCCTGCATCCTGGACACTTGTGCTTGGAAGCTTCACAAAGTGGAATGCCGAACGATCTATGAGGAGACCTTCTGCGGCATAGGTCGAGACTCCGATGGCAACAGTTATGGTGGATGCGTCAATTCCCAGCTTGTTCAGCGCAACGGTCGTCGCTATTTCCTGTTGGGTTTCCAACAACTGAGGGCGGGGCAGCTTGATTCGATAAGCATTTGAGCCTTTGTCATCCGATGTTACGACGGTCAGGAAGGCATCGATGGCCGGGCTGCACGGTCCCGCCATCGTTGTACGCACTACCAAATTTGGACCAACAATGTCAGCATTCAGTCTGGCAATGTCGGCACTTGGGTTTGCAAACCGGGCGACATTGTCACCGACAGGTTCAATCGAGCCTTGATCATCGATTGCAGGCGCATCGCCAGACGTTACGATTTCGTTTTTTCGTAAAAAACTCAGTAACATCCGCTGCATCACATTGATTTGAGAGGAATACGCATGGAGCGCGGCACGCTTTGCCTGGAAAACGCTTTGTGACAGTGAGAGCGACTGCCATTGATATCCACACTCTGCAATAGCCGGTGGTGGAACCAGCCAGCGGTCGGGATGGTCACCCTGCGGAAGCGGCCAATCTCCACGATGGATGAGGTACCAATGGACACGCGGGCGAGGGAAATCACCGTTTTTGACACCGCGGTCAATGGCTAGCTGAACATATACCGGGGATGCTGCATGGTCGCTGTGGTCATCCAAGGGATGTGTCACATAGACATCGGTTGGCTTGACGTCTGCAAGCTGTTGTTGCACACTTGAAACGACACTCTCGCGCACATGTGACAGACCGGATGCTACTGAGCTGATGTACGGAACGCTTGCTGATTTTGTCGTTGTGGGTCTGAAT
>CAIWTR010000454.1 GCA_903915615.1 uncultured Armatimonadota bacterium | reverse complement strand
GGTGTCATCCTTACCGACATGATGGTCGATGATGAACGTCCGGCGTTGCTTTCGCGCTATGGTCTGCCTTACGTCATCCGAGGCACTGCACCAACCTACGGGATGCCAGCGATTGGACTAGACAATGTCGCTCTTGGCCGGATGGCAATCGACCATTTGGTAAGCCATGGTCACCGCCGCATTCTGTTTCACAACATCGGCCGGAACATGATGGCCGGCAATGGCCGGCACGCTGGCTACATGGAGGCCATAGCAGCTCACGGAATCGAAGCGGATGCAGAATACGAGGACAGCATTTACCTCGAGAGTCAGGTTTTCAGTTATGCGATGCAGAGGTGGACAGAACCCAATCCACCTACAGCGGTCTACGCGGCAGATGAAATGGCGGCATCCGCATTCCTCCGCGCCTTTAGTGAACTTGACCTGCGCGTTCCCATTGATGTGTCCCTGATGTGCAGCCTCAATGCGAAATACATGCATCAAGTACTTCCAAGCATCACGAAAATCACAACGCAGCAACAGGCAACCGCTCTTGAGGCCGCACGCAAGCTCCTCAAGATCATCTCAGGTAAACCCGCTACGATGGACCAGAACTACCTGCAGCCAGCACTCGTGGATGGACTCTCCGTCGCGCATCCAAACAGCTGACTTCCTAACCAGTGCTCTGCATTGCCGCTGCAATTCCGGTGATCGACAGCAACAAGGCCTCGCGCACATCCAAGTCATCCGGGTTATTGGCGGCTTCGTTCATAAGGTGAACCTGCAGCAAAGACAGCGGACGGACAAGCGGATTTCGCAAAGCCACTGTCGCACGAACCACTGGAGCATGGACCATTAAGTCGTGATCCTGCCCCGTAATTTTTTGGAGCCAGGCCACCGTGCGTGCATGTTCTCCGGCGATGCGCGCATGAAACGCTTTCCCGAGCGACGCCGGAACACATCGGGCGGCGTACTGCGCTGCCGTATCAAGCTGAGCACGCGTCAGCTCAAGCTGGGCATTGTCAACCACAGCTTTGAAGAACAAGTAGTGCTTGTACATTTCCTGAAACTCGGCCAGCACAGCTGGATTGGCATCCACCAGTGCCTCGATAGCCGCACCAAAGCCAAACCATCCAGGAACCGTGTACCGCGCTTGAATCCACGCAAAGACCCAGGGAATCGCCCGGAGGTCATCTACAGAGCCAATCTGTGCGCCAGAGCGTGAAACGGGGCGGCTTGCAATCGGAAGTTTCGAAATGTGCGCAATTGGCGTCGCTTGTGTAAAGAACGACCAAAATTCCGGGTCCTCATGGACCATTGCGCGATAAACACGCCGGCTTTCGTCAGCGAGGAGGCCCATTAGGTCCTTCCACTTTTGTGTTTCATCCACCTGAAACTGCGGGACCATCGCCGTTAGACACGCTGACACAATCTGCTCAAGGTGACGGTGTGCAATCGGGGCAAGCCCATAGCGGAAGCTGACGACCTCGCCCTGCTCTGTAAAGCGAATCCTGCCCGCAAACGAACCCTTTGGCTGGCTGGCAATCGCCTTGTTCGCTCGTCCACCACCACGACCTACCGTTCCGCCTCGCCCGTGGAATAACCGCATCCCGACACCATGCTTGCGACACGTATCTGCGAGACGCGCTTGTGTATCCTGCAGGGCCCAGTTCGCGGCGACAAATCCGCCATCCTTGCTCGAGTCCGAATACCCAAGCATGATCTCCTGGAAGTTGCCCATCACATCAAGGTGACGGCGGTATTCTTCGACCGCAAACAGCTCATCCAGCAGCACAGATGACCGCTGCAAGTCATCGATGGTTTCGAACAACGGAACTATGTCGAGGTCTTCATCGACGCCGCATTCCTTCGCCAGCACCAGCGGCTCCAAGATGTCGCTGACACCATGCGTCATCGAGACAATCGAGCAGCGAATCGTCTTCTTCGACAGGTCACGATGCGCACGCCGAACGGTTTTATAGACATCCAGGACTTCCTGCGTCTTTTCCGTCAGGGTAACGTGGGCGCCAACGAGTGGACGCGGATTGGAAAGTTCCCTTCTAAGCACGTCGACTTTTTCTGCATCTGAGAGTTTTGCATACGCAGCTGGGGATGTCAGGACACCGGCGACATACAGCAGCTCACCGATGGCTACTTCGTGGACATCAGAGTGCTGCCGGATATCGAGGGCTGCAAGATGGAATCCAAACGTTTTCGCTTGTTGCCACAGACTAGCGAGCGGCCCAGATGAAACCAGCACACCCGCATTTGCTGCGATGAGCGATTCACGCAGGAGACGCAGATCATCAACAAATGCATCTTCGGACTTGTATTCCCATGGATGCGTTGTATGGCTTCCGGGATTCCCCGAGAAGGATTCCAGCTGCTCGAGGCCTGCGGTCAAACGCGCCTCAATCAGGTAGAGCTTCATCACAAATGGCTCTGCACGGTGCTGCCGGATGACGTCATCAGGGAGATGCAAGACTTCCAAATCGCGCTTGATGGAAACAGCAAGTGGACTGTCTGCCATGAGCCGCTTGTCACTTACGGTCAGCTGAACACGGACATCATGAATACGTTGGATGTACGCATTTAAAATCGTCCGGCGGTGTTCGAGAAGTGTCCACCAAGTAACGCGAGCGGTTACATTGGGGTTGCCATCACGGTCTCCGCCCACCCAGGAACGAAATTTCACTACGGATGGAACATCAAAGGTGCGCCCAGGGAACGCATCGGCTAGAGCTTGTTCCAAGTCAGACTGAAGCCAAGCGACAACATCCAAGATACTACGATCGAAGAAGTAAAGGACATTCCGTGCTTCTTCAGGCACCGTGATTGGAGCAAGTCGAATCTCATCGGTTTCCCAGAGCTCCGTCAATGCCCGTGTCAGGCTGGCTTCAGCGCGCTCGGTAATGCTGCCAAGCGGTTCGGTCAGCGGCACCGAGTCGGCGCCGGCTGCGTGATCACACAAACACTCGGCGACACGCAGGAGCTTGTCCAAAACTGCGCGCCGGCGTGCTTCCGTCGGGTGCGCGGTCAGCGTGGGGCCAATGTCGAGATTGCAGATCAGTGCAAAAATCTCATCTGGTCCAAGACCGCTGTCCTTGAGGCGCATCACCGCTTCGCGGATCGACTCCGGTCGTGAAACACCCGGAATACAACGTGCCCGGTTTACGCGGATGATTTCCTTTTGCTCAGCGGTGTTGATGAGCTGAAAGAATGCTGTCAGCGCGCGCAAAAGTCGTCCCGCAAAGACAGGATCGGTTAGGCGCGGTGCGGCACTTAGAATCGTCGCAGGCGTGGCATTTGGATCAAGCGATGCTGCCAGCGCATGGCGCATTGCATCGACTAAATCGGTACCCTCCTGCTGTTCAAGAACCTGACCGAAGACACGGTCAAGCCACTCAATATCGCGTACAAGAGGTTGGGGCAGCGCAGACGACGTAGCATCCAGTCCAGCAAAAGCACTCACACAGGCATTCTAGCACGCAGCCACCTCCTACCACGGTGCTAGAATAGGTCAGATGACTGCTAAGAGAGATTGGCTAACGAAGATAACGCCGTCGAGAGACCAGACAGTTACCTCCCTCCCATTTCGCATCGCCAGCATCAATGACCTCACCGCTAGCGGTTACGCTCAACGTGTCCTCGATGCTGGCAATGACCACTTCATTGCAATCAGTAATGAGGTTTGCGACATTACCTACGACAGCAATCGCTACACGCTTTTAGCCGGCCTTTATGGACCGAGCGGCCGCCAGGTTCAGCGGTACGCAAATGTTTGTTACACCGCTGGGTCGCGTACGATAGCCGAATCCGTGTGCGCAACCATCAGTGTTCTTCGTTCACAACAGCTCGCCCGCCTGCGGCAACCTGTTCGCCTCGCATGGGATACCGATACGGCATCTATTTGGATCACAGAGGAAAAGTCACGTGTCCCCGATGTTGTTGGCGAAACGCGAACGACAAATGTCACTTACTTTGATGTCACATCACAAAAGGACACAAACGAATTTGCCCGTGTCATTGCCCATGAGTGGGGTCATCTTGCGTTGCATGCAGCCCGTGGGTTTACCGCTCCTGAACCGGACAGCGCAGGTCATGTCGGTGAAGCGTTAGGTCTTCAGTGGCTTGCGGGCACTGCCATCAAGGGAAACATCACGCCCGTCCTACCCTCGCCCGGCTTTGTCGCAGCAAGCAGGAATCGTTTTGACAAAGCGCTCAGGGCCGCCCCGCCTGGTTCAGCTGGATTTGTGAAGCGTAGTGCGCAAGGGATGTACGCTTACATCGGTTCGATTCTTCACGTGGCGGATACGTACGGGGATACATTTCTTGGTCGCGTCTTCCAAGCGGTGGATGCGGACTCACAGGATGCCTTTCTGACAGCATGGGCATTTGTCCTAACAGAAGATGGTGTGATTCGCTTTCACGGCACTGCCTGGGTGCCACTTGAAGCTGGTGTTTACCAGGCAAGTCACCGAATTCAGCCAGCAAGCATCAAAGGTCCAGCTGGAATCACATGCGATAGCCGTCTCCGCCTGACAGTTCGCAGATCAGGCTGGTACCAGCTGACTGCGCCACAGCGGGATGACTTGATACTTCGCAGAAAGGGGCGATAGCAATGCCTCAAAGTGAATGGAAAAGCGAGTGCTTGTCGCCCGCAAAGCTAAACATCACATTAGATGTCTCCCAACCCGATGCGACGGGGTTTCATCCGCTTGATTCAATCGTCGTTCGGCTAAACCTCTCAGACGAAATGGCATTCACGGTCAGAGCCGGCACGCGCGGAGTGCGCCTCGTCCTCAAGGATAAGCGGCCGAATGCGATTGCACATCCACCCATTCCACGGGATGAACGAAACTTGGTTGTCCGCGCCGCGCAGCGCTTGCTGGACCTCAAGCCCGAATTCGATGCCACCCTCTGGGTTACGCTCATCAAAAACATCCCGAGTGAAGCCGGGCTCGGTGCCGGCAGCAGTAATGCCGCGATGACCATCAAGATGTTCGGGGATTACCTCGGGATTCCGACTGCTGAACAGCATAAAATTGCCGCAGACATCGGCTCCGATGTCGCCCTCTTTCTGCACGACACGCCAATCCGAATGCAGCACTACGGAGAAGTGATCACCCCTATTGCACTCAGCGGAACGCTGGACGGGGTTGTGATTCGGCCTGCAACCGGGATGTCAACGCCGCTGGCGTACCGGTCCTTGGATGCGAATACATCCCGTGTTCCCGGGACGACTACTGCAGACATCGTTGCACGAGGTTCGCTCACTCCTAACTGTCTCTCAAATGATTTTGAAGGCGTTGTTCGTGACCTGAATCCGGATGTCGACCAGCTGTTTACAAAGCTCACAGGGCTTGGGGCACTGCGTGTTCAGCTCTGTGGGAGCGGTTCAGCTGTTTTCGCGGTGACAGAATCCCGCGCGGATTCCGTCCGCATCGTCAAAGCGCTAAGTGGAGATGTACCCTACATGAAACTGGTTTCGACACAATGACATCAACGGCAGCTATTCTCCTCGCCGGAGGGCGCATTAAGGCAAAGGACCGCGCTGAGTGGCAAAGTTTACTGCCATCGGGTTCTGACAATCGCGTGATGGTCGACATCGCTGGCAAGCCGATGTACCGCTACGTCATCGATGCTATCCGCGGGGCGGATATCCAG
>CAIWTR010000453.1 GCA_903915615.1 uncultured Armatimonadota bacterium | reverse complement strand
TACCAGCCACCCGATGGAAGCTCGCATTCTGCCGTAAATGTCGCATTCCCCCAGCGGACATTAGTACGCTTCCATGCGCCGCCATCGATGCGAACCTCAAGCGTATGCTTCTCCTCAAGGAGAGCCGCTGTGATCTGCCCGGAAATGCTGATATTCCCCTTGCCACGATGATTACGCTGGACAACCTGATAATCGAGTGGCGTCGTGATTTTGAGCTCCGTCTGTGGATAGAGCCTAAGTGCTGCTTTACGTGCCATGTCACATTCCTGTTCCGTCAGTGCATTCCCGGGCCGGCCGCCACCCATAAGGGCATCGGGTTGCCTTGCCGCCCGGTCGGGATGTTGCAGCGAAAGCGTGTGCCCAAGCTCATGCGCCAGCGTTCGGCTGAACGATCCTTGCGCAAACGCCCCAGTCTCAACAATCTTGCACCGAATCGGAGCCTTTCGACCCTGACTCGGCTTGTCTGTCCACTGTCCAACAAATGCAACCTGCCGCTTTGGAATCGCAATTCCCTGTAGCGTCGAACCAATAAATGGAGGCACACAGACATGAACGGACTTCACGTTGTCATCGGTGCCCGGGATGATAGACACTAGATTACGAACGAGCTCCGGGTTTGAACCGCCATCCTCGCCGCGTGCAGCACCTTCCAGATACCGTGCGACACGCTCACTCTTGCTGACATCGCTTTTCGCTACATTGACCGCAAGCAGGTTCCACGCGATGTCCGCCGGTTTCCAAATGCGGTTCACCTCCGGCAAAACCGTCTCCCGGATGTCCTTCTCCGTCAGCCACGGCGTGAGGCGCTGACCAGCCTTATTGATATCCAAGTCATTGACAAAGTGAATAATGATAGGGATGACAATCACAATGGGCTCCAGACTGTTCTAATGCGTCTAATGGAAAACATCCAGCTCATAAATCGACCAGTGGTAGAGGTTGCTTGAACCTGTCTGCGTGATGCGTACAAATCGGGCCCGCTGCGTTGCAAAGGTGATACGTGTGATCCCCGGTGCTCCCTTGCCGCTTGCGATTGGCTGACTCCACGAGTTGCCATCCTGTGATGTCCTTACCTCGTAGCCGACCGGCGAATCCCACTGCGCCCACGTATTGTCGAGGCGGATGCCCGAGAAGCGCTCAACTTTCCCCAAATCGACTTGGAACCACTGCCCCGGATACTGCTTGCTGGTCATGTCGCGCCAGCCTGTCCAAGCGTCGGCATCGATGGCATTAGCTGCCGGCACCGCGATTGGGATCTTGTCGCCGCTGAAGAGAAAGCTGCTATCCGGCACGGATGCACTGGCTTTCCAGCCATGCTTATCAATGTAGTTGTCCCGGGGTGGTGGGGCAGCGGCTGGCTTCTCCCGGACCAACGGCAGCCGTCCCGAGCCCGTGACCTGCCACGCTCCTGCGGGAAGGGTTACGCGAACATAGCCATTTGCATCGGTGGTCTTGAATGCACTCCGCGATGCCTTTCCAGACTTTGCAGACCAGACTACAATCCTGCCGACACGCACATCGTCGAGATGTGAGAAAGCACTCCGCGGAATACCGACAACGGCTCTGCTGCCTGCCGGGATGACAACACTTAGCGTATACCGTGATGCCGTCTTTTTGATCGCGGCGTGGACATTGCCAACCACCGTTGGGATCGTGACCTTGATGTCATTGAGGAAGGCATCCTTTGGCATCACCTCAAACTGCGTCCAGCCTGGCACCGTTGGCCGCACGCCGCAAATCGTTTCCGAGAGGAAAATCGCTGGTGGATTCCAGCCGTGATTGAGCGAGGATGCATCATCAAAGGCATCGATGTTGCTCGCCCACCACCGGTCGTAATGCTCCCACAGCGTTGTAAAGCTGCAGGGAATCATCGTGCGGTAGCGGGTCGCCATCCGGAGCAGAGCATCCCGCTCACGCCCCATCTTGCTCATCGCCTCAAACACCCAGCGGTCAAAGAAACAGCTTGAAAATGTCTGCTTTGACAGCACATTCGCGAAAATCGGCTCCCACTTGTCCTCGGATGCCAGCCCGCAGTTCACCGCCATCGCATTCGCACGGTCATCC
>CAIWTR010000452.1 GCA_903915615.1 uncultured Armatimonadota bacterium | reverse complement strand
CAACGATCAAGCCGGTTGGGTAGAGCGGAAAGATTGCTGATGCGCCGCTGAATTTCAAGCGGCGCACCACCCGTACGTTCCCCGCCACGCGATAAGATACACCCTTGTGGACGAACGACGAAACACTGAGTCACGTGACCCCCGGGATGGCCAGAACCACACAGGTGGGAATGAGCCTTTCTATACACGTCGTGACCCGTTTGATCCAATCCCCGTTGCTCCAAAAAAGACCGACCGCAAACCAAAACGGCGCAAACCCGGCCCTCTAAGCGGCCTCTGGTGGAAAGTCCCACTGTTCGCGGCATTCGGCTTCGGCGCGCTCCGCGCCGGGATGGTCCTCAAGAGCATCTCCAGCAAGTCCGGTGGAGTTGTCTCCTTCCTTGAGACGATCAAAAACCCGAAGGCCCGCTTCAACGGTAAGTCCCGGGTCAATATTCTCCTCGTTGGAAAAGATTACAACCGGGACAGCAAGGGGATGCCCATCACCCGCGCGTACTTCATCGATTCCAAAACCGGCAAACGCGGCTACCGCAATATCGCCCGCGCCGACACCATCGTCGTGATGTCCTGTGACCTCGACAATGGCAAAGTCAGCGCAATCTCGATTCCGCGCGATACCCGCGTCACCGCACGGGATGGCAAAACGGGCAAAATCAATGCAACCTATGCACGTGGCGGCTCCAAGCTGCTCCGCGAAACGGTTGAAGACCTCACGGGTATCAAATCGGATTACGTCATCGCCATCAAACCAGATGCCATTAAGGAAATCGTTTCCATCCTCGGCGGCGTCGATGTCGAGACGATTGACCAGATGAAATACGATGACAACTGGGGCAATCTCCACATCGATCTCCCAAAAGGCAAGCAGCACCTGACTGGCGATCAAGCCGTTGGCTTTGCTCGCTTCCGCGAAGTTAAACCCGGCACAAAGCACTCAGCGGAAGAAGGGGATGCCCGCCGGATGGCGCGGCAGCAACAGCTCATCCGCTCGATGATCAGCCAAGGCAAGCATCCCGGAAATCTCCTAAAAGCAGACCAAATCATTGGGAAAGCACTCGACCAGCTCGAAGACCGCGACATCTCCGATGACCAAATCTACGCGCTGGCATCCATTTATCGAGGCTTGCAGCCGGAAAATCTGGCCAGCAACACCCTGATGGGCGAAGGCACAACCCGCGGAGCCTACTACTTCATCGTAGATCCTGAGAAAGCCCGCGCGATGGTGGACTGGCTCATCAATGGAAATGAAGAAGCAGGCGAGCGCATCACGCGTGTCGATGTCATCAATGCAACAAAAACCGCTGGACTCGCCCGCAAAACGGTTGATGTTCTTCGAGACACGACTGCATTCGATGCCAACGTCGCCTATCCAAAGAAACCTAAGTCCGGTGAGCCCGAGCCAGCTGAACCTTTAGCAAGCAAAATCGTTTACTACAAGTCAGCATACGAGAAACAGGCCCGCAAGCTTGCCACCACCCTTGGCATTACAAATGTCATCAAAGAGGTCGCTCCCGATACACAGGGCGTGATGGTCACCAGTAAGCAGCTCCCGGATGTGAAGATTGTTCTTGGACTCGACAAAACAAAGGCGCCGACGGGCGATATTAGAGGGGCAGCGGATGGACAGTAACGCAAAATTTAAGACAGTTTTACTCTTTGGTGCCCCGGGCAGTGGTAAAGGCACACTTGGCAAAGCCCTTGGTGCCGTTCCCGGTTTTGTGCACCTTGCGTGTGGAGAAGTCTTCCGAGACCTCGATATGACCACCGACCTTGGGCAGATTTTTGTTGAGTACTCGAGTCGTGGTCTCCTCGTGCCCGATGACGCCACTGTAAAACTCTGGCGCGTTACCGTGGATGCAATGGTCAGCGCACACCGCTACCGCCCAGCGAGTGACATCCTTGTCCTGGATGGCATCCCGCGCAATGTCGAACAGGCACACTTCCTCGATCATCACGTGGATGTTCAGGCCGTCTTCCACCTCGTTTGCTCCGATGAAGCCGTTATGGTTGACCGTCTGCGACGCCGGGCGCTTAAGGAAAACCGCTTTGATGATGCATCCGATGATGTCATCCAACGTCGCTGGAGAGTTTACGAAGAAGAGAGCACGCCGGTGCTCAAGACTTTTAAGCCGGAGCTCGTTGAACCAGTGGATGCGATCGGTAGCCCGGCATCCGTCCTCTACAATGTTCTTGGCACCCTGATTAAACTCGGAATCGCCTGAGCACTAACTTCATCTGGTAAGATGACCCGGCGTAGCGGTTTTCCGCAGCGCCAAACCCGTCCGCCAGACCCGTGGGAAACCATTGGTGTGGGGAAGCCCGTGTAAATCGGGCGCTGTCGCGCAACGGTAAGTCACTGAGGTCACTCAGCGACAAAGTCCGGTCACCAGCGGTCGGGAACATCACGCGGTCTGCGCCGTACAGACCAGAAGGACCCGGTTTGACACTCTCCGTACCCCAACACGGAGCATTTAGGCGTGGCTTCACGCTTAT
>CAIWTR010000451.1 GCA_903915615.1 uncultured Armatimonadota bacterium | reverse complement strand
TGCTGTCGTCCAAAACACAACATCTGTCGTTCTTTCTACATCGGCTTTCTGGTCTATCGCCAGTAGCACAGCATTGACGGCTGATGGGCTTGCGGCAGCCAATACCATCTGTCCGGCTGGCCACGGCCAAAAACCGAATGCCCAACAAATTACGAAGCCAAGAAGCGGCATCACGATTAGCTTTGCGATGACTGCGACAGAAACAAACTTCAGACTTGGCCAGCGTGCCTGCTTCGCGAGCTGCATCCCCAGGGTTATCAACGCAACTGGAATCACTGCATCGGCACACCATGTGATTGGTGACCAGATTGGCTCTGGAATCCGAACATGAGCGCCCTTTAGGAGCAGTGCTATGGCAAATGCATATGGCATCGGGAGGCTAAAGTATTGCTTTAACCACGAAAGGCCCGGTGTTGACCGTGCTGACATCAGTGCGTAGCCAATGCCCCAGAGGCTGAAATTTGACATGAAAACCACAACGGCTTCCACAGCAGCACCATCTTGGCCAAAAGTGCGCTCTGCAACGGGAATACCAAAGTTACCAGCATTAAAGACGCAGGTTGTGATCAATAGGACATAGGTGGTGGATCGGGATAGCTTGGCGTGTTTAGCTATTGCCAATATCACCAATGCCATTGCAATCTTTATGACGGCAATGCCCAGAGCAACCCGCCACATACTCGTCCAAGTCAGGTTACTTTCGGAGAGGCGAACAAGGAGAAATGCGGGCACAAGGATGCGGATTTGCAGGGTTGCCAGAGGCTTGATATCGATTGGTGTACGCCACTGAACGATTGCACCGCAAACGACTAACAAGAAAATGGGGCCAAGGACTACATAGAGAATTTCGAGTGGACTCAATGGTTGTCGTTTTCATTCTCTAATGCATACGACAGCTGTGCAATTGCCGCAAGTGCCGCGGTCTCCGTACGAAGAATACGCGGTCCCAGGGATATTGCGGTGCCTGCACTGCTCCTACAGGCAGTGACCTCTGCGGGAGATAGACCACCCTCTGGGCCGACAATGAGCGCAAGTCCTCGGCTGGATGAAATGACAGATTTCACAACAGATCTAAGCGGTGTATCAGCTTCTTCATGCAAGACAAGCAGCGGCAACTGTACGGTTTGTATCACTGCCTTTAGGTTTGAATGCCACGATATGGGCGGGAGGACGGCTCGTCCGCTTTGTTCAGCTGAAGACCTGATGATGCTGTTCCAGCGTTCAAGGCGTTTGTTGACCTTATCTGGCGTCTCAAGTTTTGCAACACTTCGGTCTCCGGCAAACACAAGAAAGGCTGCCGCACCTAGCTCAGTCCCATGCTGAAGAACCTGCTCAAGACGTTCGGGAGATTTTGGTAGTGCCTGACAGACGACAATGTCGATGGGGAGCTCGGTCTGAATATCAACCAGTTCCGTAATTCGGGCAAGGCCTGTGCCATGTGTCCAGTCATCTATGATGGCAAGAGCACTTGAACCCATACCGTTGTTCAGCACAAAGGTCTCACCATTGCGCAGTCGACGTACACGAAAAGCGTGGTGACATACATCTGCTGGAATACTCACTACTTCTGCATTCAGTTGGATACCCGGCACAAGAAAGCGCATCATCGTCTGTGACACCGTTTGGAGAGCTTTGCGACAAGTGCCTCCGTTACAATTTGTTGATTTCCATTACGCTGGACAGCGTGTGCTGCCTGCATTGAC
>CAIWTR010000450.1 GCA_903915615.1 uncultured Armatimonadota bacterium | reverse complement strand
GATGGCCGCTATGTCATATCAACGTCCCTCGGTAATCGCTCACAGCTACAGGTGATGCGAGCCGATACAGGACAGCTGGTACACGTTCGTGACTACAATCTGATAAAAGCACCTAACAGCAATAAAAAGGGTGGATTGTACTTTGGAGTCGCGATCTCACCGGATGGTCGCTTGGTTTACGTCTCACGGGGCTCGGATGCCATCGTTGAAGAACTGACACTTTCAAGCGATGGCACACTCACCCCAACAGGTCGAACGTTCCCGACACCAGCCGCAGCAGGCGTGGCTACTGATGGCAAATGGCTTCTATCGACATCGGCCACAGGTAAGTCAAATAAGCTCACATCTTCACTGACAGTCACAGCATTGGATACGGGTAAGCAGACGGAACTACAGACTCCCGGTTACCTTCTTGATGCAACGATCGTCAATGGAATCGGCTATGTCGTTTGCGAGCAGTCTCATGAAGTTATTCGTGTCGATCTCGCCGCTGGTACCCTCTTGCCGTCGATCAAAGTTGATCGCCATCCCCACAAACTTTACTTCAGTGCCGCCAACAAACAGCTGTATGTCACCAACACCACATCCGACACACTCGTAGCAATATCTACGGAAACCAACACTGTAACCGGGCGAATATCGCTGTCTCCAAAAGATGTTGCAAAGGTCTCCGGCGGAAACCCAACGGGTGTTACCGTAACTTCGGATGGCAAGACAGCTTACGTGGCTCTATCTGCAATGAATGCTGTCGCCGTGGTCGACCTGACAAAACAGCGTGTGAGCGGTTACATCCCGGCCGGTTGGCAACCTACCGATGTCACACTCAGCGCAGACCGACTTTTCATCAGTAATGCTAAGGGCGATCAGAACAAGTGGGCCAATGGTGCTCCAAAGCAATACATCCAGCTTTTGCTCGAAGGAACCATTCAATCGCTGCCGCGCACTTCCATTCCTGGACAGCTTGGCCGCTGGTCGCAAATCGTAGCGGTCAACAACCGATTTGACCGCCTCGCGAAACAAGTGGATGCGTTTAGCAATCCTGGTATTGAGCACGTCATCTACATCATCAAAGAGAATAGAACCTACGACCAAGTCCTTTCAGATATTCCACGGGGAAACAGAGATGAGAGTCTGTTGATGTTTGGGCGGGATGTCACTCCGAATCAGCACGCGATTGCAGAGCGCTTTGTCCTTCTTGATAACTTCTACTGTGCTGCGGAGGTTTCGGGAAATGGATGGAACTACTCGGTAGGTTCCCTCGCAAACCCTTACATCGAACGTAATGTGGCCTATGGCTACAACGGTCACGATCGTCCATATGACTACGAAGGCACGAATAACGGAGTTCCAGCGGATCGCTTTGATATCACCGATGTAGGTCGTCCAAGCGGCGGCTACATCTGGGATAAGGCCATCCAGCACAAGGTCTCGTTGCGAAATTATGGCTTCTTTACCGATGATGTCGAGCAGCCTCGTAAGACCGCTGAAGAAGGTGCTGAAGGTCTGACAAACACACCGGTGAAGAAGGCACTCCTCGGCGTGACCAACACTGGATATCGTCAATACGACCTCTCATTTGCCGATAGTGAAGCAGTAATAAAACATGGACTGCCTCCTGCACCAAAGCAGACTCCAACCTTTGGCCCTAATAAGGATCCATCGCGGTTCACAACGTGGAAACGCGACTTTGACAAGCTTGTTTCAACGAATAAAGTGCCAAAGTTGATGTTTGTT